>JALYUI010000319.1 GCA_030853845.1 Bacteroidota bacterium
GCCCTGTAGCAACGGGCAGCGACAGGCAATGAAGTTTCTTCAGCAGCAGAGTGGTGGGAGTTAGCAATAGGAGTTAAGACGGAACCAAACCCGTTGCTTCTTATCGAATCGTAAAGAATGAAAGATACTTATTGTCTGTCAATTCTCTCTCGCCTTTATATCTTTGCGCTATGGATTTGTCTGAGGAAATGCAGGGTGCAAAGCCATTCTTGAAGTGGGCAGGCGGAAAGCGGCAGCTGATTCCAGCCATTCAAGCCGCACTGCCGCACAGCCTGCGTAATGCCCGTGACCTAACGTATGTCGAGCCCTTCATTGGCGGTGGGGCGGTTCTGTTTTGGATGCTCCAGGCCTATCCCAACATTCGGCAGGCCATCATCAGCGACATCAATCCTGACCTGGCAACTGCTTATAAGGTCGTCCAGCAACGCCCGCATGAGCTAATTAAGGCATTAATGGCTATTCAGGAGGCCTACTACCGCTTTCCCTCCGAAGCCGCGCGCCGCGCCTATTTCGAGGAAATACGCGCCGAATTCAATACCCGCCCACTGGAAGCCGTGCGCAATACCGCCGTAATGATGTTTCTGAACCGGACGTGTTTCAATGGCCTCTATCGCGTCAATAGCAAAGGCGGGTTCAACGTCCCATTTGGTCGTTACGACCAGCCGGTCATTTGCCATCCACAAACCATTTTAGCCGATAGTCAGCTGTTAGCCCGCGTCACCATCCTGCAAGGCGACTTTTCGCAGGTGCTCAACCACACCCCGACCAATAGCTTTTTCTATTTTGACCCGCCTTACAAACCGTTGAGCAAAACGGCCGCCTTCAACGCCTACGCCACCGAAATATTTGATGCGGCCTCGCAGGAGCGGCTGGCTGCCTTGTGCCACGAGTTGGCTGCTCGGGGTAGCCAATGGCTGCTAAGCAACTCGGACCCACAAAACACCGATGCCGCCGATTCTTACTTCGATGATATGTACGCCGATTTCACCATCAGGCGTATTAAGGCCAAAAGGCACATCAACTCAAAAGCAACGGGCCGGGGCAAAATTAGTGAGTTATTGATAAGCAATTATGCGCTTGCGCCGGAAGCCCAATTGGTCTGATACTGCCAGCTTACAGCTGCTTATAGCCCCAGTTCTTCCAACGGAATTTCCTTGAAGAAATAGCGACAGCCTACGTCTTCGATATACGCCAGCACATCCCGGTAAGAGGGGTCCCGGAACCAGTCGTTCAATAGGTAATAGAATGCCACGCGCAGGCCCATTTGTTGGACTAACCGTTCGTACTGACGTTTTTTAAAATGGGCAGTTTGCAGCTTTTCATCAGCTGAACCTGAAGTCTCTTGATATTTTTTCTCGATAATATATAGGGTTCCCCCAACCAGAATTGCCCCATCAGGCAATAATTGTTTGCTAATAATTTGCTTGTGGTCTATCCCGTGTGGCTCCAGCAGATTCTTATATAATTTATTCTTCTCAAACAGCGTTCCTACTGGTAAATCAGTAGCGCCGTCTATTACCGTATCACCATCTATTTTGTAGCGCGGATGTTCCAGGAAAGCGTCGCGCAGTTCCGTAATGCGTTCAAATTCTAAACCGTTCCGGTTGGTATTGGCACCCCCGCCAGCAGTATTAAATGGGCGTTTCAAGAACTGTTTCGTAATAGGTGAAAAATTCTGGTAACGAAACACCAAGCGTCCGGCACAATGTCAAAATATTAAGCAGGGAAGGGTTGCGCTCCCCGCGCTCAATTTGGCCAATGTAAGTCCGATGGAAGCCGCAGCGGCTAGCCAATTCTTCCTGTGAAAGATGCCGTTCAGTACGCCTGCGGCGTACCTCTTGCCCAAATGCTTTTAATGTTTGTTCCCGCACCCCCAAAACACGCTACTTATTGTCGGCACAGCAACCGACAATAAGTAGCATTCCAGCCGTCCTTTTAAAACAAAACCCCACTCGCTCTCTTCTCGGAAGCGGGCGGCTCCTTTCCCACCCCTTCCGAAGCTCAAGCCCCCGGCGCAACGGCCGGCTTCTTCGCCGCCCCGCTCCCGCCGCCCCCGGAGTTGCTAATCTTGCGCATCCGCACGTACCCGTCGTAGAGGAACCGGTCCAGCAGCTTGAAGGCGCTCATGTACTCGTCGAGGGCGTGCACCTCGTCAATCAGGTCGTCCACTAGGTCTTCCAGGGCCGCGCCCGAGAGCGCCCGCTCGTCAATCGTTTTGTGCACAGCCGGCTGCGCGGTGCGGAAACCGGCCAGCGCGTCGGTCAGCGGTTTCAGGGCTTTGGGCGCGAGGCGCTGCTTGGGCTCCACGCCGCCGGACAATCGCCTAAGGGCAATTCTGACTGGCGACAGCGAGCGCAGAACCCCCCTTACATTTACGAAAAGCTATCTAGTTGTAATCGTCTGACCGCGATAGAGACCTGCTATTTTGCATCTCTAGCGTGCTGTGGACCTTTACGGTAGTACATAAGAATAAAAACTTGCTTGTATATGCAGCCCTTTCTCAACTTATGGTCGGTGTTGATTTTGCTGGGTGCGGCGCAGGGGCTGTTCCTAAGCTGGACGTTCTTTTTCGCGCCCCAGGGTGCGCGCCTCAGCAACCGCCTTCTGGGCCTGTTAGTGCTCAGCCTGGCCCTGCCCGTCATCGAGATTCTGCTGTGCTACTCGGGTTATATTCAGTTCGCGCCGTTTTTCGTGAGCCTCACCGAGCCGCTGAACTTCGCCATCTCCCCACTGCTCTACCTCTACACCCGTAGCCTGACGGGGGCCACGTTTCGCTGGCGCCCGCGCTACCTGCTGCTGTTTCTGCCCGCCGTGGCGCACGCCCTGTACCTGGTGCCCTTCTTCGCCCAAAGCAATGCCTGGAAGCTGCGCACCGTAGCCGAGTCGTTTCACCAGCCGCACCCGGCCGCGCCGGTAGCCGAGCATTCGTTCTGGTGGTTTAATACTTATGGCCCGTTCTACGCCGTTTTCTACCTGGTGCTGGGCGGCTACCTGCTGCTGTACATGGGCTTGCTGCTGCACACCTTTCTCACCTACCGGCGCCAGCAGGCGGCCCGCCCCGCCGGCCCGGCCCCGGCGCTCAGCTGGCTGCGCCGCCTGGGCTGGGGTTTCGGGGCGGTGCTGCTCGTGTACGTGGGCAGCACGGCCTACTTCCACAACGCCCGCCCCGGCGACGGCGCTGACGCCGGCGACGTCTGGCTGGCCTCCCTCATTTCCCTGCTCTTTTACAGCATGAGCGGCCGGGCCATTAGCCGCTCCACCCTGTTGGCCTTGCCAGAGACACCCGAAGCGCCGCTCCCAGAGCCCGCCGCCCCGCGTCGGAAATATGAGAAAACCGCGCTGCCACCCGATGCCGCCGCCGAAATTCTGGCTCGGCTCCGCGCCCTGATGGCCACCGACCGGCCCTACCAAAACCCCGACCTGTCGCTGGCCGAGCTGGCCACCCAGCTGCGCCTGCCCCTGCACCACCTCTCGCAGGTCATCAACGAGCAGTGCCAGCAAAACTTCTTCGACTTCATCAATACCTACCGCATCGAAGAAGTGAAACGCCAGCTTCTGCTGCCCGAAACGGCGCACCTCAAGCTGGAAGAAATTGGCTTTGCCGCAGGCTTCAACTCGAAATCCGCCTTTAATGCGGCCTTTAAAAAGAGCACGCAGACCACCCCGTCGCAATTTCGCAAAACTGCGCTGGCGCAGTAGAAACACCGTTTGCCCGGACTCGCCGCGTCCGGATTCGTAAGGTAGTACGCCGGGTTTGCGAGGCGTGTCGTGGTTCGGGAGGGCCGCCGGTAGGTTTGAGCATCGATTCACCTACAACCCCACCGGCCATGAGCCCAACCACCACCCTCCCGCTCCCCACCGCCCGCCGCTACGACCTCGACTGGCTGCGGGTATTAGCCTTCGCGCTACTCATCCTCTACCATACTGGCCTGGTATTCGTGGGCTGGAAATTCCACATCATGAGCCACGTCAGTAGCCCCGCGCTGGAGCTGCCCATGGAGTTTCTCAACCAGTGGCGCATGCCGCTGCTGTTTGTGATATCCGGGGTTGGCGTTACCTATGCCCTGGGCCGCCGCACCGCCGGCCAGTTTGCCGGCGAGCGCCTGCAACGCCTGCTTATACCCCTGGTTTTCGGCATGGTCGTCGTCGTCGTGCCGCAGGTTTACTACCAGCGCCTGTCGGAAGGTGCTCACTACACTTCTCTGCTCGACTTCTATCCCCACTACTTCAACGGCGCCGCGCCGAAGGGCAATTTCACCTGGAACCACCTCTGGTTTATTGCCTACCTGCTGGTTTTCGCGCTGCTCAGCTTGCCCCTGTTTGTGCAGCTGCGCAAGCCCGCCGCCCAGGCCGTCCTCGCCCGCCTGGGCCAGTGGCTGAGCCGGCCCGGCACCGTGCTGCTGTTCGCCCTGCCGCTCATCCTCATCCAGCTCACGCTGCGCCCCTACTGGCCCGATACCCGCAACCTGGTCCACGACTGGTTCAACTTCGCCTTCTACCTCACCCTGTTCATCTACGGCTACCTGCTGGGGCCGCTGGCCGGCTTCTGGCAGGCCGCCGAGCGGCAGCGCTACCTGTTTCTGGCCCTGGGCCTGGCCGCGTTCTGCTTCTACTATTGGGGCGACGACTACTATTACGCCCTTATCGGCGGGGCCATCAAGCGCGGCGTGCAAGCCTTCAACTGCTGGTGCTGGATACTCGTCTGCATCGGTTTCGGCCGTCGTTACCTCAACCGCAACTCGCCCCTGCTCCAGCGCGCCAACGAGGCCGTGTTCCCCTTCTACATCCTGCACCAAACCGTCCTCATTGTCATCGGCTACTACGTGCTGCAATGGCATGCCACCAACGCCGCCAAATTCCTGCTTATTGTCCTGGGCACCTTTGGCGGCAGCCTGCTGCTGTACCTCGTTATCGAGCGGTTCACCGTGTTGCGCATCCTGTTCGGCCTCAAGCCCCAGGGCAGGGCCAAAGCGGCTACTGCCCCAGTACCGGTGCGTATTCACGCTCCGGCCTACGCTGAATGCGTGGGCATGGCGGAGTAGAACAGCAAAGGCCTCAGTCTCTTTTCACAAGTCGTTTGCCAGCGAGTTATAGTCCCAATCAGTGAACAAACGAAGCCGTCCGCTCCCCAACCGGAAGCGGGCGGCTCCATTTCCAACCCTCCCGAAACTTAAGTTCCCGGCGCAACTGCCGGCTTCACCACCGCTTTCGGCGCACTGCCCTCGCCGGCGCCGGTAATCCTGCGTCTCTGCAATTACTCATCATAATAGTGCCTCCCCGGCAGCTAAAGGCCCTTTTTTCCGCTGTACCTTCGGCCTCCTGCCCGAGTGTTGAGCAGCCCCCAGCTTGCCCCTGAAAAGCTGCTATGCCGGGCTATCTACACCACTTTTCATTCGATTAATGAAGAAGCCCCTGTTCCTGCTGACGCTCCTGCTCGTGGCGTTCACTCCTTTCAAAAGTGGTGCCCCCGTCGACCGAATGGGGGTGAAAGGCCCGCTCACCTTCAACCAAAAGGCTTTCAACCTGGCCTGGTCCGACCATCCCAAAGCCACCTATTTCATTCAGGAGTATTTGCCCGCCGGCGAGACCTCTGACCGGTTCAACCAGATGCTGACCCTCCACTTATTCACCAACGCCGTCACGGTCAAAGACGCAGTACGCCAAAAGGTGCAGGAGTTGGAAACCCGCAAGCAAACCGACGTGACGTGCCATTACCAGGTCACGGAAGGTCCCGGCGGGCAGGAGTTCGTGGTTGACTTTCTCCTGGGCGAAAACATCAGCGAAAGCGCGGCCATCAGCGAGTTCAATGTCTACCAATACAAACAAGTAGACCTGGGCGGGCAGCAAAAAGGTGTTCTGGTTTATACCTATTCGGAAAGGGCGTATGGCGCTGCCGTAACCCCTTTTCTGACCGCGCTAGCCCAGCGCAGAACCGGATTGGTGAACGCCATGATTGGCACCGAAATGCCCTTTGTGAAGCTGGCCGGCAAGTAGCCAGCCCCTTTCCCCGACAACGCCCCCCGGTCCCGCCCCCCGGGTAATGGCCGGCGCTGGGGTTTCTGGGGTAGCGGGAGGTAGCGAAGAGCAGCCCGCTAGTGGCTGGCTGGGGTGAAGCGCGGGAAGCTGTAGAAATAGCTCTGCTAAACGTAACTTTGAACATGCCCCGCCCCACCGTCCAGTTTTTTGCTTCGGCTGCCGCGATGGAAGAAGCCCTGCTCGCCCGCGGGGCCGACCTCACCGTCGCCGAACGCCTGCGCGAGCTGCGCCGCCTCAACGAGCACCTGTTCGCGCCGTTGCGCGCGGCCCTGCGCGGCCGGCCCGTCGAAACCCGCTTCTTCCCCCGCCGCGCCCACGAATCCGACGACGATTTCGCCCGCCGGGTCGCCCACGAAAAAGAGCAATGGACCTATTCGATGCGAAAAGCGCCGCGCTGATTACCCAGCTCCAACGCCAGCAGGTGGCCTACCTGCTCGTGGGCGGCTATGCCGTCAACATCCACGGCTACAGCCGCGGCACCGGCGATATGGATATCTGGATTCGGCCCACCGCCGATAACGTGCTGCGCCTGGTGGCCGCCTTCGTGGCCTGCAATTACGACGTGACCGGCCTGGCCTAATATGCCCCCCAGGTACCCACCCAGGGCCTTTCGCTGCGCGTTATCGACGAGCCGTTCATTCTCGACGTGATGACGCATATCAACGGCATCACGTTCGATGCCGCCTACGCCCACCACAAAACCTACGACCTCGACGGGCTGGAAATCCACCTTATCCACCGCAACGACCTCGTGCTAAACAAGCTGAGCAGCGGCCGCGAAAAAGACCTCGCCGATGTGCGCAGCCTGCAATTCATCGAAGCCTACTGGAACGGCCAGAAACTGGAAGTGTACGAAAAGCCGGCCCCCCAATCCGCCCTGCCGAGCGACCCGGAAACTCCCGCTTCGGCATAATCAGTTGCCCGGTATTAGTCAAAAGCCCACTGGACCAGGCGGTGCGACGCCATTCCGCAATGGTTTGACGGCACTCTGCAACGGTGCGACGGCATTCCGCAACGGTTTGACGGCATTCCGCAGCAATAAAACCGCATTCCGCGACGCTTCGCCGCCATTCCGCAACGACAAAACGGCATTCCGCGACGCTTCGCCGCCACTCCGCAGCGGCTCAACCTGATTCCGCTGCTTGCCCACGGCCTACCGCCCTTCACCACCGGCTCGGCGCAGCCATACGCCAGCTCCCAAACCGTCAAGCTCCTTCTCCTTTTCATTCCGCGCCTCAAGCGGCGTAGCGGGCCGGGGGCAGAGTTGAGACGTTCTCAATTTATCGTCCTCTACGTGCGCCTCACCCCCCAGCCCCTACGCCGCTTGAGGCGCGGAATGAAAAGGAGAAGGGGAGCTAGCCATTAGCACTAGAATCCAGCTTTTTTTAAGACTAAAACTAGTCCTCCCTCTCCTTTTTGGAGAGGGGGCTAGGGGGTGAGGCGCACGCGGAGGGCGATTAAACAAGAACGTATCGACTCTGGTGCCGGGGCCTTGCCCCGTAGGGGGTGAAGCCACCGCCCATCAAAAAATACCCCCCGCCCCAGCCCCCACCCGGCCCCCCGCGTAAACCCCCCGAACCCAACCCACCACCCCCCGATTTGAAAACCCTGTCCCGCGACCTCAGCTGGCTCCGCTTCAACGCCCGCGTCCTCCAGGAGGCCCAGAGCCCCGCCGTGCCACTGCTCGAGCGGCTCAAGTTTCTGGCCATCTTCAGCAGCAACCTCGACGAGTTTTTCAAGGTGCGCGTGGCCACGCTGCGCCGCCTCAGCAAGCTCAAAAAGAAAACCCGCGCCAAGCTCGACGAAAGCCCCAAGCGCGTGCTGAAGCAGGTGCTGGCCGAAGTCGCCCGCCAGCAGGAGGAGTTCGGGGCCACCTTCCGCGAGCAGCTGCTGCCCGCCCTCAACGAGCAGCACATCCACCTGCTGAATGACGCCGAGCTGACCGACGCGCAACGCGCCTGGACCGCCCAATACTTCCGCGACAACGTGCGCGACCTGCTCTCGCCCGTGGTGCTCGACGATACCCTGCACCACCTGTTTCTCAAGGACCAGACCGTTTACCTGCTCTTCTACCTCACCCAGCCCGTAGCCAAAGGCAAGAAGGCCGAGGCCGAGCGCGTCATCATCATGGAGCTGCCCACCAGGCGCCACGGCGGCCGCTTCGTGCGCCTGCCCGACGAAGGCGACGAGCGCTACGTCCTCTTCCTCGACGACGTTATCCGGGTGGGTGCGGCCGGGCTGTTCCCCGCCTACCAGCACATCGACGTGCACGCCGTGAAGCTCTCGCGCGATGCCGAGCTGGACATTGAGGAAGAGGTTTCGGGCGATTTGATGGAGAAAATCCGCAACAGCCTGGCTAAGCGCGCCACCGGCTACCCCGCCCGCCTGCTCTTCGACCCTACCACCCCGCCCGAGTCCCTGCGCGCCCTCAAGCACAAAACCGGCATCACCGACGAAGCCCTCGTGGAGGGCAGCCGCTACCATAACTTCCGCGATTTCTTCGGCTTCCCCAACTTCGACGACCCCACCTTCCACTACCCGCCCCGGCCGGCCCTGCCGCACCCCACGCTGCCGCGCGCCGGCAGCCTGCTGGCGGCCATCGGCCAGCGCGACCACCTGCTGCACCCGCCCTACCAGTCGTTCGACTACGTGACGCGCCTGCTGCGCGAAGCCGCCGCCGACCCGGCCGTATCCAGCATCAGCATCACCCTCTACCGCGTCGCCAGCAAGAGCGCCGTCGTCAAGGCCCTGCTAAAAGCCGCCAAAAACGGCAAGCAGGTCACCGCCGTCGTCGAGCTCAAAGCGCGCTTCGATGAGGAATCCAACCTTTTCTGGGCCGACAAACTCACGCGCGCCGGGGCCCACGTCGTGCTCACCCCGCCCGAGCTCAAGGTGCATTGCAAGCTCCTGCTCATCGCCCGCCGCGAGCCCGACGATACCACCCGCCACTACGGCTACTTCAGCACCGGCAACTTCAACGAAAGCACCGCCGACCTCTACACCGACCACGGCCTGTTCACCGCCGACGAGCGCCTCACCCGCGAGTCTGCCCTGGTGTTCGACTACCTGCGCGACCAAAGCACCCTGCCCGAGCTGCACCAGCTGCTGGTGGCCCCCTTCGGCCTGCGCCCCGGCTTGGTCGCCCTCATCGACTACGAAATCAAGCAAGCCAAAAAAGGCCACGACGCCTACATCCTCCTCAAAGTAAACGCCGTTGAAGACGAGGCCCTGATTGCCAAGCTCTACGAAGCCAGCCACGCCGGTGTGCGCATCGAGCTGCTCGTGCGCGGCATCGGCCGCCTCGTGCCCGGCCAGCCCGGCTTCAGCGAAAACATCCGCCAGCGCGGCCTCGTCGACCGCTTCCTTGAGCACAGCCGCGTCTACGTCTTCGCCCACGGCGGCGAGGAAAAAGTCTACGTCTCCTCCGCCGACTGGATGACCCGCAACCTCGACCGCCGCGTCGAAGTCGCCTTCCCCATCCTCGACGAAACCCTGCGCGCCGAAGTCCGCCAGCTGCTCGATTTCCAGCGCCACGACAACGTCAAAGCCCGCGATTTCGACAACCAGTTTATCCCCGCCGCCGAGGGCGAAAAGCCCCTGCAAGCCCAGGAAGCCACCTACGCCTGGCTTAAGGGCCTGAAGCGCCGGCGCAAGTAGCCCGCACGTTCCTGATAGCACGTCATGCTGAACGCAGTGAAGCATCTCTACCGCGCAAGTAATTTGATTTACTGCTGTGGTAGAGATGCTTCACTGCGTTCAGC
>JALYUI010000352.1 GCA_030853845.1 Bacteroidota bacterium
GGCAAGTACAGCAGGCGAGCTCCATGGGCTTTGACCAATCCGGCCAGCCCGGCCACCTTGTGGGCCGGCAGGTTGTCGAGCACGACCACGTCGCCCGGCTGGAGGGTGGGCCCGAGCACCTGGCTCAAGTAAGCGGCAAAGACCTCGCCGTTGACGGCTCCGCTTACCGTCATGGCCGCTTGCAGCCCGGTCGGAGTTAGCGCCGCGACCAGCGTCACGTTCGGCCCGCCGTGCAGGGGCGTGGCCTGGTGGGCGCGCTGCCCGCCTTCAGCCCGGGCGTAGCGGCGGCAATACGTCAGGTTGGTGCTCGTCTCGTCCACGAACTTAAAGCAGGTAAAATCCTCGGCTTGCAGGGCCTCGACAAAGGCCTTGCGCAGGTCTCTCACGCGCTGGGTGTCGCGCTCGGCGGCGTGGACACTCTTTTTTTTCGCCGCCAGCCCTGCGCCTGCACCGCCCGCCACAACGTGGAGGAGCTGACCGCCGGACCGCCGATGGCGGCCAGCCAGGTGCACAATTCGGCCAGCGTCGCGTCAGGTTCCTGGCCCAGGCAGGCCCGCAACTCGTCCCGGGCACGGGCATCCAGGTCCGGGGCGGGGCCCGGGTGCGGGAGCAGGGCGGCCACCGAGCCCGTGGTGCGCTGGCGGTGCAACAGCTTTTCCACGAAGGAAACCGAGACGCTGAACCGGGCCGCCACAGCAACCACCCGGCTGCCAGATTGGCCACAAGCTGCCGCAACCCGCTCCCGCAAATCAAGAGAATAGGCTTTCATTCTCAGAAGATACCCTTAAAACCGTAGATTATCCTGAAATCCGCTCTAGGTGGTCGAGGAATCGCGCAGGGGCACGTACGGTTGACCAGTAGACAGCAACAGCCCGTGTACCGGTTCGTTGCGTCAATGGCCCGTTCTGGAATCGACGCTTTCTGGAAAGTTGCAGGTGCTGCCCACCCGTAATTTTGGACGGGGCACTACCCGGAATTCGGCAGAATGATTTTCCTTGTACTGGACGCAGGCAGCGAACGTATCCTGGGGTGGTGCCAGTCAAGCTCTGTCCCACCTGCTATTGGGCCACTCCCAAATAGTGTCGGCGTAGGCTTATTCAAACAGAGTTGCCTGGCAAAAAACAGGTTTGCAGGTGATGCAACTGTTGGCTGCCGGGAGCACGAACACACTTGCTATCCCGTCGTGATGACCTGGGCGCGATACGGGCTCTTGAACGAAAAGGCGTTGATTATACGATTGGGTTCCGGGTTATCCATGCAGACGGGACCCCCTCAGCACCAAGCATAAAGCAGTAATGCGGGTGAATAAGCCAATGGCAAGAGCGCTGGGGCTGCTTAGGAGAAGCTGACTTCTTTCCACCCAACAAAAAAATGCTGCTGTAGCTAAGCATCAAAAAGAGCAGATTGCCATTCAGTGATTTTTGTCACTACTGGCCGATTGCTCATTTGGTGCTTGCTTTTTTGCGATGACTGGTGTGCGGTGATGAGCGCCGGTCAGCCCAGATAGGGGATGGAGAAATAGCGCATACTAGACGAGGGCAAGTAACCGCACGGGTCCAATTGACCACCATTGGCTCCAAAGCGTGAGGGCCTGGTCGTGCGGGCAGGTGAAGGCAAGCATGCCTGGCTGTTAGCTCATGCGCCTTCGGGACGGGTCGCTTATCCAAGAATACCACAATACCACCCGCGGGCCTCGCATTGAATTTCTGAACCACACAGCCAGGTCAATCATGCGATGGAGCAGTTGAGGCCGCAGTTGTAAGCTGGGAAGCAACGCAAGGGAAACACCGGCATCAAGCGCTGATGTTTCCCTTGGGTGATAAACCCTCCGATACTGAACGGACTGCCGGTGCAACGACCATTCGACAAAGCAGCAAATTGTAATCAGCACCAAAGCTTGGAATACCAAATCATTCAGGCGGACTCGTTGCGTAAAGGGCTGGTCAAGGTGTTATTTGGTTGGCGGCGTTTTCTTCGGAACGATGCCTTGAAAGTCGATGCCCTTCTTGATTTGTAAAAAATCCATGTAGCGCGACATTGCCTCATCCACCATTGCCTGGATTGTATGAATGGGCTCTCCCATTCGTTCTAGTAGTACGGAGGCCAAACGCAATGCATGGTCGTGGTCAATAAGCAATCGAACGGATGTTTTGGCATATCCACTTTTTACCGGTTTAGGTTTTTTTGCACCTTGACTTTTACCTGTTGTTGAAATAGCTGATGAGCGTGTGTTTCCTTGTTCTGGTAATTGAGGCGTATCTGACATTTGTGTGAATGAGTAAAAAATGAAAAATGTGTGAGCCTGGGTTTTATTAAAAATTCCAGGTTGTGCCCAAGGTAGCTTATCTATTTTTAAAAACAAGTCGCTTTTACCAAAAACTTGATTCGGCATTAATGTTCTTTCCTAGATATTGATGCTTTCCTTAATCTGTTTTGGCTGTATGATTCCTAAAATAGTTTATTGAGTGAAATTTAATTGTGCATTTTACTTCGTCACTTATTTTAAATTATCAGAGCAGATTAGGCTATTGAATTTTCTAAGATGCATCGGTTGGTGAGTAAATACATTGAATCAAGAAACTGAAGAATCATCTATGAGTAGTATGCAGGTATTTTAATCGGTAAGAATGGCGTTATTATAACGGATTCCGTGTATATTGCAACCATGAAAAGGTAGAACCTGCTTGTTACAAACAAATGACGTATATTTGGTTGTATTCTGTCTAGCAAGTAATGTTGGCAGGCACTTAAAACTGCGGCAGTTATCCTAAAAATTCCAAATTAATGTTCTCCAATGGATTCTTTCCCCCAGACGTCAACCCCTGAAAAGCGCAAGCGCGTCGGCGCGGCCAAGGGGGGACGAAAAGAAATTCCGGACGCTGAGAAGCGGGTGAGGCGGATTGTACTTCGCTTCACGGAAGAAGAGTATGCGGTGTTAGAGGGCAATGCAAAAAAGAGTGGCCGTCAATTGGCGGTGATGGTTCGGTCCCAGTTTCAGGACTTGATGCAGCTGAAAAAGCCTTGGACGGCGGAGCAGTTTCAGTGGTGCCGCCAGTTGGCAACGATGAGCAGCACCCTGGAGGCGATGGCCAAGCAGGCGGAACTAGAGGGCCTAACAGTGCTGGAAGCCGAGGCCCTTGAGGCAGCGCGGAAGGTGAGCGATTACTTGGATACCTGCATCGCATGATTCCCAACTTCAGCACGGGGGGGGACCCGGGAGGGCTGGCCCGCTACCTATTAGGGTACAAGAGCAAAACAGTCGACAAGCAGGCGACCGTGCTCGGTTCGGCGGGGGTGCGAACGGACACGCTGGCGCATTTGACTACCGATTTTGAGTTGGGCGCGATGCTGCACCCCGAGCTGGGCCGGTCCGTGCTGCACATCTCGCTGAGCTTTAATCCGGACGATGCCGCGCGCATGACGGACCAGAAAATGCGTCAGATTGCGGAAGAGTACCTGGAGGAAATGGGCATGAAGGGGACGCAGTACCTGTTGGTTCGCCACCGGGACCGTCCGCACCAGCACCTGCACATCATGGCGAACCGCGTCGCCGATGACGGGCACACCATCCCAGACGGCAACAACTTTCTGGCTTCCAAAAATGCGGTGAAGGAGCTCGTGGCCCGGCACGAGCTCTCGCCCGCCAAGGAACGGCGGCCGCATTTGCAGCATCCCGAGCGGCTGCGCGGCCGGGACCTGAACCGGTTTAAGCTGCGCGCCGCCGTCGACGAAGAACTGGCACCGGACAAGCACACGCACCGACCGGTTCTGCTGGCAGCCCTGGAGGCCAAGGGAATTGCTTGTCGGGAGTACCGCGACAAGGATGGCAACGTCACGGGCATTAGTTTTAGAATGGATGGGTTCGCCTGCAAGGGTAGCGCCCTGGGGCCGGAGTACAGTGCCGTGGGAATCGACCGGCGGTTGGCGGCCAATCAACAAAAGGCGACAGACGCGGCCGGCCAGCGAACCGGGTCCACGCCGCTGCCCGGGCCGGCCGCAGCCGCGGTGGGTGCTGACGCGGCGCGGGCACCCGCTGTCTTGCCGGCTACCCCACCGGCGGTGGAGCCGGCACGTAAGGAAGCGGCCGTGGGGTTTAGCGCGCTGCTCCAAGCCGCGGTCAAGGAAGTGCTTGACAACCGGCCCGTGGGGCCGATTCGGGAAGAACCCCCGTCTTCAATAGCGCCGGTACCCGCCGCATCAAAGCCGGATGCGACGGAAACGCCGGGGGAAACTTCCGGTCCGCGGGAGGCAGTACAGGCGCTGCCGCTTGTGCCCGCAGGGCCCGCGGAAGCGCCCGTTGAGGCCGGCGCCGGAGCCAGGGAATCCGAACCGGTGGCGGCACCGATATCTTCTAAAGAGGTGGCCCCGGTGGAGGAAGCGAAGCACAGTCCGCTCACTGGGCCCGCAACCAGCGAGGTGCTTTCTACCCCCGCCGAGGCGCAAGGATTGCCGCCAACTGCGGCCGTGGAATCGACTTCGCCCGCAACACCGGCTGCCCTCGCGCCAGCCGCTGCGCTGCCGCAGGAGCACGTTTCTACGGCTGAAAACGTTAGTCAGGCAAGCGGGCCGGCGCGGGTAGATGACGCGGCGCCTTTGTCAGCTGCTACCGTCCCGACCACCGAGGCTGCGGTACCCCCGGCCACTCATTTGGGTTCTGCATCGGACTTTGATGAGAAATTAGCCCGCTGGGAAGCCCAGAAGGAAGCCCAGCAACTGGCCGACGTCGAGGACGAACGACTGGCCGTACTGTATTATGATTGGCTGCAACTCCAGAAGCAAGTGCAGCAGCAGGTAACGACCGCGACGCACGAGGCGCTGGCCACCGGAGTCGCCTTTGCCACCCTGCTGGACCGGCAAGGGTTGGAATTGCTTCCGGCAACCAGCAACGAGCCCATTTGCGTGCGGCACCGGGCCAGCGGGGACTCCTTTTCGGCGGAAGAAGTTCCCCTTCCCCAGATGCTGCTGACCCCTGCCCGTCAGGCATTGGCCCAATACGGGCTGGTTCAGATGTGGGACACGGACCGGCGAGCAGCCCCGGAGCGCTTGGCGGAGGTGCGCGCGCACCTGCTGGAGGCAGGGCTGACCGTGGGGGTGGTCGAGCCAGCCGAGGCACGCAAGCCGGCCCAGCTGGCCTGGGCCTTCAACCCGCTTCAGACGAACCTGGACCTTAATGCGGTCATGACGAAGCTGGACGCCGTGCAGGTTTCGCCCAACGCGCGGGTACTCGAGGCTCCCCACGCGTGGCAAGCAGGTCCCGGAAAGGTATGTGGCCTCGCCGCCGGGCCCCAGCTTTCCTGGAGTGAGCGGGCCGGGCAATTCAATCAGGCGCGTCTTGGACTGGACGCCACCGACGAACGCGCGGCCGGCCGGGTCAACCGAGTGCGGCAGGCCTTAAGCGAACGGGGGGTAAAACTGGGGCCCGTGGAGAAGGATGCGCAGGGCCGCCTGAGCTTTGAGTTTCGCTACCACACCCTGGCGCCGACTATCCGCCGTATCGATACCGTGCTGCTGGATGCCAGTAGCTCCGGTTTCAACCTGCGGGAAAGTAAGCCGCAGCATGAGGCACGCTTTCAAGGAATATTAGACGTCGCACAACGGGACGAGGGAAAGGAATATTCCCGGTAAAGGAGACAGAATGCCGACGCGCCCCAAATGAAGGCGGTGAGCTTGAGCAGCGAATAGGTGGAGTAGCAGCGAAGTAAGCGGGCGCTTTACTGGTTAAGGGAGAGCATTAGAAATTGTGAGGCAGCAGCAAGAGGAGTGGTTCATTAGGGATGGCCTTCACCAGCAGTTTCGGTTTACCAAGTTAAATCAAGAGTCAAGGACCAGCACTGCCCCACCCTTCTTGATGCTCTCCCTTAAGCCGGGTGCTGGTACGCGGCCACGGCGGTGAGCAGTTCGGCTTCCGGCACGCCGCGGAGGCGACGGTAGTTCAGCTCAAACAGCCAAGTGGCATGAGCCACGTCGGCGGGCGTGCGGAGGCGAAACAGCACCCAGCTGGCGTAGGCCGCCCCACCGAACGGAAAGGGCTCGGCCAGGCCCGCGCCTACCAGCACCTCCCGCAATGCCCCGGACGTGGCCAGGTGTACGTCGCCGCCGAGGTGAATGTGGCCCAGGTCTGCGTCGTTGACGTGGAATTCGGCCCCATCCACCTTTTCGCCCACGCTATACAGGCCCCAGTGCGTGGCGCTGACGACGCCCGGCCACGCCTGCACGGTCTGCGAGGTGACTTCGGCAGGTCCCGTCAGCACGGGCACAGGCCAGATGGGGCCTTTTTCGGAGAGTTTCATAATAAAAAATAGTGAGTTACAACACCCAAAAGTACCACGCCGGCCGCGCCCCGAAAGGCAGCTAAAACCGGCACTTATTCCGAGACGTGTCCGACAAGATGAATTATGTAATTGAAATAAAAGTAGAAGCACTGCCTAGCTCGTACTGGTAGCTTTTCTTGCTTTTGTTCTGTTAGATAATTTATCCTGTAACCGCCATATTGGAGTCCGTTCGATTTTATTTCCCACTGCCCCTACCTCTTTAAAGGAGGTGCTTTGAAAAGGAAGCGTTTAAAATTGCGATTTTTGCCTCCTACAACTTGCCTTTCGCTGCTCAATGCCCCCAGACGACGCCTATGCCTGCGACTACTTAATTATCGGCGGTGGTGCCGCCGGGCTCAGCTTGGCCTATCACCTGGCCCAAGAACTCCGTTTGGCAGATAAGCGGGTGGTCGTGGTCGAGCCGGAGTCGGTCAAGGCCAACGACCGCACCTGGCGCTACTGGGCCACGGGTTCTACTCCTTTTGAGGCCGTCGAAGCCCACCGCTGGGCCAAGCTGGTGCTGCGGACCCCGACGTACGAACAGGTGTTTGGTTTGGGCCCGTACCGCTACCGCATGGTCCGGGCGCAGGACTTTTACACCCACGTGCACCAGGTGCTCGCCGCCCGGCCCGCGCAGTTCACCTGCCTTTCTGGCCGCGTCGTGGCGTTAACCGAGGTGCCCGGCGGGGTATGCGCCCGCCTCGCCGATGGCCAGTCGCTGCGCGTGCGCTATGCCTTCGATAGCCGCTTGCCCGCCATGGTTCGAGAGCCGGCCCGCTACCGGTACCTAGAGCAGCACTTTCGGGGCTGGGAAGTAGAAACGGACCACGACGCGTTCGACCCCGATACCGTGCAGTTCATGGACTTTCGGGTGCCCCAACGCGGCCAAGCCCGGTTTGTGTACACCCTGCCGTTTTCGAAGCGCCGGGCCCTTGTGGAATTCACCGTGTTTTCGCCCCAACGCCTGCCGGTGGCCGAATACGAAACCGAGTTGCGCCGCTACCTAGCCGCACAACTGGCGGGCCAACCATACCGCATTGTGGCCGAAGAAGGGGGCAGCATTCCCATGACCGACCACCCCCTGCCGGCGCGGGCCAGCGCCCACGTGCTCAACCTGGGCACCCGGGCCGGGCGCGCCAAGCCGAGCACGGGGTACACGTTTGCCCGCATCCAGCGCCACTCGGCGCGGCTGGTGCAGGCCCTGGCCGCCACGGGTCACCCGCCTGTGGACGCGACCGGAGACCGTTGGCAGTTTCGGCTCTTCGATACGCTGCTGCTGGACGTCATTCAACGCCACGGGGACCAGCTCGGGGGCATTTTCGCCGACCTGTTTCACCGCAATGCCGTGCCACGGCTCTTTGCCTTTCTGGACGAGCAAACTTCGTGGCGGGAGAACTATTATATCATGCGTTCCGTGACCCCGTGGCCCTTTCTACAGGCATTGGGCAGAGTATTGTGGAGCAGAACAGGTAAGCGCCCATAGACGAACACAGTTTTACATTTTATGAACAGTCGATTCCAGCTTACAAACGGTGCGAACGGACCCTAAGGCTGCGTGATTCAGCAAGGTGCGCCTTTCGGACGCATCCTCATGCACCGCTGATTTAGCGGTTTTTGAGGGTCAAGAAGGGGGTTCTGAAACGTTGCTTTGTGAACCATACTTTTTGAGCCATGCCGCACCCCTTCGGCTACGCCCGCGTGTTGGCCCCGCCCACCGGCGGTCGTCCAGGGAAGGGCGCGGCAGTACTGGGGCCGGCGCAGCCCCCAAAGCCCGGAGGTAGGCGTGGGCGTCCGGCGCGTCCCCAAAGTAGGCGTAGCGGGCCTGCACAGGGGCCAACGTGCGCAGCCGGCCGACCGCGGCCTGGACCGCCGGGGCGGCCGGCAGGACCAGGGCCTTGCACAGGTGCAGCGGCTGGGGCACGCGCTGGGGAAGCCACTGGCCCAGCAGCCAGGCCATGGCGTCCTCGTCGACCCCGTCCACGGCCCGGGCGTCGCAGAGCAGGCCGCGCCAGCCCCGGCCCAGCAGCAG
>JALYUI010000396.1 GCA_030853845.1 Bacteroidota bacterium
TCCCAGCGCTATTTCGCCAATTTTCCGCCGCTTTTGCGTTCCCAGCTTCTTTACTACTGCTACGCAACACGCAGCTATTTACCTTGCAGGCCACTGTTGGCTTGTCCTTATTCACATTCCAGTTCAAGGCTCACGACGGCCGGTCTGACCGCGAAAAGCGGCCGGACCGGAGCAACGCCTCCAGAGATGGTCAAGGACAAGCACAAAGCCTTTGAGGCACACAAGAGCCGGAAAATTCAGGGCGTTATTTGCCCATTGAGGCCACTTGCCAAGCACAAGCCAGCACAAAATTCACTTGTACTGTTGCGGTAGTTTATAGAAGTCCTAACATGAATCGCTACGTTAACCAACTCTATCAGCTTGCCAGCCAGCCTAGTCGGCGCATTATCGGGCTGATGTCGGGCACTTCGCTCGATGGCCTCGACGTGGCCCTATGCCGGCTCGAAGGCCACGGCGCGAACATCCGCCTTACGCTGGAGCAGTTCCGGACCGTGCCGTATGAGGAAGACACGAAAAGCCGCATCCGCCAGGTGTTTGCCCGCGACACGGTGAGCCTGGAGTATCTCACGCTGCTCAACCCCTGGCTGGGCCGCCTGCACGCCCGGCTGGTGCTCGATTGCCTGCGCCAGTGGCAGGTAGCGCCGGCCGAAGTCGACCTGATTGCCAGCCACGGGCAGACCATTTACCACGCGCCGCGCCACCAGCACCAGCATCCCGAGTTTGACCTTGACGCCACCCTGCAAATCGGTGACGGCGACCATCTGGCCGTGGCAACGGGCATCATCACCCTCTCCGATTTCCGCCAGAAGCACGTGGCGGCCGGCGGCGAAGGTGCCCCGCTGGCCGTGTATGGCGACTTCCTGCTCTTCAGCAGCCCGGCCGAGGAGCGGCTGCTGCTCAACCTGGGCGGCATCGCTAACTTCACCTACCTACCCCGCGCGGACGGCGACGCCACCACCGCCTTCAGCACCGACACCGGCCCGGGCAACACCCTGCTCGATGCCTCCGTGCGTACCCACCGCCCCGGGCTGGCCTATGATGAGGACGGCTGCCTGGCGCTGGCCGGCCGCGTGCACGAGGGCCTGCTGGCTAAGCTGCTGGCGCACCCGTTTTTCGCCGCGCCCCTGCCCAAAACCACTGGTCCCGAGCTGTTCGGTCCGGCCTATCTGGCCGCTGCCCAGCAGCGCAGCACCACCGAAAACCTCCGCATTGAAGACCTGCTCGCGACCCTGGCCGAGCTCAGCGCCGTGGGCGTGGCGCGGGCCGTGCAGCTGGCTTTTGCGGGCCGGCCCGCTCTGGCGACCGTGTACGCCAGCGGCGGCGGCGCCCACAACCCCGCCCTGATGCAGGCGCTGGCCCGGCACCTGCCTGGCACCCGCTTCGGCCGCATCGACGAGCTGGGTGTGCCGGGCGATGCCAAGGAGGCTATTTTGTTTGCAGTGCTGGCCAACGAGGCGGTAGCGGGCACGCCGGTGGCCATTGGCGCGGGGCGGCAGCGGGTGCCGGCCGTGCGCATGGGAAAGGTGTCGTTGCCGGGGTGAATTGTAGCATGGACACTGCGAGTCCGCGTGGGTGAACAATCAGGCTACGCGCAACTGAGCCACACCTCACCGGCCCACGCGCGGACTCGCAGAATCCACGCTACAATTTTCCCGACCTTACCGCTCCACTACGCCCTCCCCGCCATGAACTCCACCACCCAGGCCGCGCTCGACACCACCGGTACATTGCCGCTGGCCGAAGCCTCCCAGCCCGGCCGCCTCATCAGCCTCGACGTGTTTCGGGGCCTTACCGTGATGGCCATGATTCTGGTGAATAACCCCGGCGACTGGGGCCACATCTACCCGCCGCTGGAGCACGCTGAGTGGAACGGCTGCACGCCCACCGACCTTATTTTCCCCTTCTTCCTGTTCATTGTGGGCGTGAGCCTGGTGTACGCGCTCGATGGCGCGAAACAGCGCGGTGGCCCGCAGGGCGCGGTGCTGGGCCGGGTGCTGCGCCGCGCGGCCGTGCTGTTCGGGCTGGGCCTGCTGCTGTCGCTGTACCCGAAATTCGACTTTACGACGGTGCGCATCATGGGCGTGCTCCAGCGCATTGCGCTGGTATTTCTGGGGTGCAGCATCATCTTCCTGAAAACCAGCCGGCGCACGCAGCTATGGCTGATTGTGGGCTTCCTGCTGAGCTACGCGGTGCTGCTGCAGCTGCTGCCAGTGCCCGGTTTCGGCCCGGCCAACCTGGAGCCGACCACCAACCTCGGGGCCTGGCTCGACCGCCTGGTGTTCGGCGAAGCCCACCTCTGGAAACAAAGCCGCACCTGGGACCCCGAGGGCCTGCTCGGCACCCTACCGGCGCTGGCCACCGGCCTGCTGGGCGGGCTCACGGCGCAGTGGCTGCGCCGGCCTGACCGCGAGCCGGCCACCAAAGTGGCCTGGCTGTTCGTGGCCGGCGGCGGGCTGGCCCTGCTTGGCCTCATCTGGCACCCCTGGTTTCCC
>JALYUI010000406.1 GCA_030853845.1 Bacteroidota bacterium
AGGAAACAGATTTTTTGTGGTTCCGCGCTCCTGTCCTAAAGGTAAAAAGCCGCTTTCATCAAGCGGCTTTTTAGTTTTAGGAAAGCAGCGCGGAACCACAAAAAATCTGTTTCCTCCGCTAAAATCCGTTCAATCTGTGGTCTATTCTGTGGTCGATACCTGGTAGCTCACGCTGCCGGGCTGCACCTCGCTTACTTTGAAGGTGACGCCGTCGAAGGTGCTGTCGACTTCCAGCTGATGGGTCATTTCGCAGCCGGGGCATTTAATTTCCTCGATTTCGTGGTTGGCGGCGTGGGCGGGCGAGTCGGCCTGGTCGTTGGGGGCGGGCACGCCGATGAGGTCGGTGAAGACTTCGGTGTGGCACTTATTGCACTCGAACTTCAGGCCGACGGTGCGGCCCTGCAAATCGGCGAGCGGGGCGGGGGAGTTGGGTTGTTGCTGAATCCACATAAAGGGCGGGTGTTTGGGGGAGAGAAGGTGAGGCAGGCGCGGGCCGGAGCCCGTTGGCAATACGCGCCCCCGCCGAAAAAAGATGAGCCGCCCGCTGCCACGGGTTATTTTTGAGTCCCGCATCCGCTTGCGGCCCCCGCCATGCGCCAACCGCCCCGCTCCGAGCCCGCCGCTACTGCCGAAACGCCCGCTGCGGCCGGCGCGGTAGCAACCGTTTCGGCCGAAATGCCCGCCGCTGTGGCAAAGCACCCCGTGTCGTTGCCGCGCGTGCCGCGCTGGCGCTCGCTGTTGCGCTCGTTTGCCCTGGCCAAAAACCCGCTGCCGGTGCTCGATGCTGTGCTGGCCCGCCACGGCGACACCGTAGAGCTCTACATTGGTGGGGTCGAAAAAAGCATTCTCACCCGCGACCCGGGCCTGATTCAGCACGTGTTGCAGAAAAACCACCGCAACTATGCCAAGTCGAAGTTCACGATGCGCTTTGCCCGCTACATTGGCCACGGCCTGCTCACCAACGAAGGACCCGACTGGCTGCGGCAACGCCGGCTCATTCAGCCCGGCTTCCACCGGCAGCGCGTGGCGGCCCTCACCGGGCTGATGCAGGAAATTACGGCCGAAACCTTGGCTCCGCTGGCCGCCCGCGCCGCCGCCGCCGGGGGCCACACCACCGTGGAGGTGCATGAGTTGATGACGCGCCTCACCTTCCGCGTTATCGCGCGCTCGGTGTTTAGCACCAACTTTCCCGAGGCCGAGCTCGACCGGCTGGCGGGGCTGATTACCGAATTGCAGGCGTTTTTTGTGCGGGCCATCCGGCAGCCCTACCTCAAGCCCTGGTTCCGGCTGCGCGGCCGGTTCCGCTACCACGATGCGCTGGCCGCCGAGCTGCGAGCCCTGCTGGGCGGCCTCATCGCCCAGCGTCAAGCCACCAATACCCAGCCCAATGCCCCCGCCGCACCCGACGACCTGCTCCAAATGCTGCTCGACGTGCGCTACGAGGACACCGGCGAGCCCATGAGCCGCGACCGCCTCATCGACGAATCCCTGATTCTGCTGGTGGCCGGCCACGAAACCAGCGCCAATGCCCTCACCTGGCTTACTTACCTGCTGGCCCGGCACCCCGCGCCGGCGCAGGCCGTGCAGGCCGAAATGGCCGCCGTGCTGGCCGGCCGCCCGCCCACGTCCGACGACCTGCCGCGCCTGGGCACCGCTCTGCATGCCGTGCAGGAAGCCATGCGCCTCTACCCGCCCGCCTGGATGGTGGACCGCGTAGCCCTGGCCGACGACGAGTTTCAGGGCCTGCCCATTCCGAAGGGCACCCTGTTCTCGCTCTACTTCCAGGGCCTGCACCACGATGCCAAATACTGGGACGCCCCCGAGGAATTTCGCCCCGCCCGCTTTGCGCCCAGTCAGGCCCGCCCGGAGCAGGCCAACGCCTACGTGCCCTTCGGCGGCGGACCGCGCCTGTGCATCGGCATGCAGTTCGCCCTGACGGAAATGCAGCTCGTGACGCTGGAGCTGCTGCGGCAGTTCGACGTGGAGTGGGTGCCCGGCCAGCCCGAAGTTCTGATGCAGCCGCTCGTGACCCTACGGCCGAAGCACGATTTCCGGGTGCGGCTGAAGCTGCGGTAGCGTCGACGCTACCAACTACTCGCTTGCCAGGTGATAGGTGAGCACCGGCGGAAAGGCATGCGTGGCTACAGTTTCGGCAATACTGCTCTGGAAAAACCCGCTGAGGCCGGTGCGGGCGTGGGTCGGAATCACCACCAAATCGGCCTCGGTCTGCCGGGCGTACTGCTCGATACCCGCTGCCGCGCTGCCAGCCTCAATAATCTCGCCCTGCGTGTTGGCGAGCCCAGCGCGCTCGGCAAAGGCCCGCATGTGCTCGCGGGCAGTAGTACCGTCGTTGTCGGTCACGACGTGCAGCAGGTGCAGCGTAGCCTGTGGGAAAGCGGCCTGCACCTGGCGCAGGCCCTCGGCAGCCCCGGCGGCTTCGGTCGTAAAATCGGAGGGGAAAACGATGTTGCGCACGGCAAAATCGGGCTGCGGGGCGTGTTTCACGGTGAGCACCGGGCAGGAGGCGAGCCGAATCAGGCGCTCGGTGTTCGAGCCCACGAAGAAATTTTCCGTGGCTCCGTGGCCC
>JALYUI010000410.1 GCA_030853845.1 Bacteroidota bacterium
GCTGGCCCACTGTGAAGTGGGCGATGAGCGCGAAGGCGGCCGCATCGTGCGAGTCCAGAATCAGGCGCGTTACTTCATCTTCCTCGTAGGGCACGAGGGCTTCGTGCAGGAAATTGCGCAGCGGCACGTCGGCCAGGGCAAACTGGGCGGCCACGCGCTCCTCGTAGGTGGCGGCGGCCACACCGGCCAGCACGTCGCCCGAGCGCGGGGGCGATGCCCGCGCCAGCAGGGTTTTCAGGTCGGCGAACAGGTAGGCGCGCGAGCCGATGACGTAGCGGTAGGGCATGAGCGAATAGGGTTGCGGTGCGGCCTCCCAAGTACGGCATTCAGCTCCGTAAAAGCGGGGAGCCGTGGTTTGGTCCAGCCGCGCCAGCCGCCGGACATTGCTGCGGAAGCACCAGAAGAATCTAGCGCTTCAGTAGCTTCATTAAAATAACAGGTCCGATTAAACCCCCCGATAGCGCCGGCATCTATAAGAGCATCATCCTTACTTCATCATTTTATTCCGCATACTTTATTATGAAATCGAACCACGCAAAACTGCTCGCAATTCTTGTAGTACTAGTGCTGTCGGCCTCGGTGGCTAGCCTGGCCCGGGGCGGCCGCCATCGGGGCGAAGGCCGACCCATTCGCCGCGAAATCAAAGCCTACTTTCAGGCCAACATTATGCCCGTGCTGCGGCAGCAGCGCCAGAAGCTGGAGCCCCAGCTCGCCGCCGCCGACCGCGCCCAGCTTGCCACCTACCGCACCCAGCTCAAAGCCCTGAAGGAGCAGGGCCGCGCCCTACGCCAGGCCGTAGCTCCTGCCGCTGGCAGCCCTGCCCCGGCCGGCACCCGTCCCGTCCTCACCGATGCCCAGCGCGAGCAGGCGCACCAGTTGCGCTTCCAGGCCCAAGGCATTATGCTGAATGTGGCCGAAATGGCCCGCAAGTATGATGGCCCCATCACCAAGCTGACCGAGGAAGTGCAGCCCCAGAAGGAGCAGTGGGCGGCCGACATCAAAGGCATCGTAGCGAAAAATGCCACCCCCGAGCAGCAGCAGAAAATGGCCGCACGCCAGGGCCGCCGCCACGGCGAAGGCCACGGCCGCGGCAGCCTGCGCAAGTTTTTCAAGCCCGCCATGTTCCTGCTGCTCGACCCCAATGCCCCCGCCGACGGCCCTGCCGAGCGCGGCGTAGGCAGCAGCAGCTTCTACCCCAACCCCGCCGCCGCCACCACTCAGCTGGAGTACGACGTGAAAAAAGCCGGCCCCGTGAGCGTCGATTTGCTCGATAAGGACGGCAACAAGCTGCGCACGCTGGTAGCCGAAACCACCCAGGAAAAGGGCGCCCACACCGAGGCCCTCAACCTGAGCGACCTGCCGGCCGGAACGTATTTCTATAAAATCACCACTAAAAGCGGCATGCAAACCAAGCGGTTTGTAAAGGAGTAACGTCCTCCGCGTCAACCTCACCCCCTGACCCCCTCTCCCAAAAAGAGGGGGCACCGGTTCAGCCTGAGACGAAAAACAGAAAGGAGCCTGGTGCATTGCGCCAGGCTCCTTTTAATTGAAAAGCAATATATAAAGAGCAATTCCGGTGCCCCCACTTTTTGGGAGAGGGGGGCAGGGGGTGAGGTGGCGCGTGAACGGCTTACTGCCCGCGCACCAGCTCGCCGCTCAGCCGGCGCAGGGCCAGCTCGGCCTGCTTGGCCGCGTAGCGAATATCGAGCAGGCGGGTTTCGGCGGCCAGCTCGTTACGCTGGGCTTCGCGCAGGGCCAGCGGCGTGAGCAGGCCCAGGCGGTAGCGCTCCAGGGCAATGGTCACGTTCTGGCGGGCCAGCTGGATGTTGGTTTCCTCCAGGCCGAGCAGCTCCAGGTAATTCTGATACTGGGCGAAGGCCGTGGAGGCGTTGGCATCGAGCTGCAAGTCGGTTTGGGCCAGGGTGAGGCGGCTTTGCTCCTCGGCCACGCGGGCGTTCTGCTCCTGCCGGCGTAGGTTGAAGCCGTTGAAAATGGGCACCGAGGCCGTGATGCCGTAGTTGAGGCCGCGCACGTTGTTGGTGCTGGTGGTGAGCACCGGGCCGGTGGGCAGGTTGATAAACTGCGCGTTATTGATGTTGCGGTTCAGGCCGTAGCCCGTCACCAGGTCCACCTGCGGGTAGCGCGAGGCATTCACCAGCCGGCGGTTGTAGGTGGCCACGTCCACGCCGAGGCGGGCCTGGGCCAGGCGCGGGTTGTTGGCTTTGATGCCGGCCGTAACCGCGTCTTCGCGCAGGTCGCGGGTCACGGCCAGGGTGTCGGTGGGCGTGAAAGCGGTGCGCGGGGTGCGGCCCAGCAGGTTGTTGAGGGTAATTTTGGCGGCCGCCAGCGTCTGCTGCTGCTGCAGCAGCTGGCTGCGGTCGGCGTTGTAGTCGACGCGGGCGGTCAGCACCTCCACCTTGGCGCTTACGCCCACATCGACCTGCGCCTGGGTGAGGTCGATGCGGGCCTGGCCGATGCGCAGGGCCTCTTCGAGCGAGCTGATTTTGCCGGCCTGCCGCACCACGTCGTAGTAGGCGTTGCTCACGGTTTCCACGGTTTCTTCCACCGTGGCGCGGGTGAGCTGCTGCTGCTGCTGGCGCAGGGTTTTGAGCCGGTCGTAGGCAATAAACATCCCGAAGCCATCGAACAGCGTCCAGCCCAGCGTGAGGTTGGTATTCAGCAGGTTGGACGTGCCGCCGTTGATGACGCGCGGGTCGGTGGAGCCAATCTGCGATGTAATGTTATTGTTGTTGAAGGTGCGCGTGAGGTTGGCGCTCACGTTGGGCAGCTGGCCGGCGTTGCCGCGCGTCACGTTGTTCTGGGCCACCTGCTCATCCTGCCGCGACAGCAGGATGCCGTAGTTGTGCTGCAACGCCTCGGCAATGGCCTCCTGCAACGACAGCGGCGGGCCGGCCGGCACCAGCGCAGCCTGCTGCTGGGGCGGCCGGGCCACGGGCACCTGCGACAAGGCGGAGAAAGGGAGGAGGAGAAAAAGGAATTGGAACGGTTTCATAGATTCAAAATCGCCCGTCATGCTGAGCTAGCCGAAGCATCTCTACTGTTCAAGTAAATAAATACTTACCCGGTAGAGATGCTTCGGCAAGCTCAGCACGACGTGCTGGTTGGGCCTGTCGGCAACGTTACGCAACTACTGCTTCAGGCTCCGCTTCGGCTACTTTCTGCTCGTGTTTTTTGGCGGTGGCGAAATACGAATACATCACCGGCACCACGTACAGCGTGAGGCCGGTGGCGAACAGCAGGCCGCCCACCACGCCAATGCCCATGGCCCGGCGGCCCAGCGCGCCCGCGCCCTGCGCCAGCGCAATGGGCAGAATGCCCAAAACGGCGCATAGGCTGGTCATCAGAATGGGGCGGAAGCGGGCCGTGGCACCTTCGATGAGGCCGGTCATGTAGTCGGCTCCCCGCTCCACGCTCTGGTTGGCGAATTCCACGATGAGAATACCGTTTTTCGTGACCAGGCCCACCAGCATGATGATGCCGATTTGCGAGAACAGGTTGAGCGTTTGGTTGAAGTACCAGAGGCTGAACAGCGCGCCGGAAAGGGCCAGCGGCACCGTAATCATGATGATGCCGGGGTCGCGGAAGCTCTCGAACTGGGCGGCCAGAATCAGGTAAATCAGAATCAGGGCCAGGCCGAAGGCGAAGAGGATGGACGAGGAGCTTTCGGCGAAGTCGCGCGAGGTGCCCGACAGTGCCGTGGAGAAGCTGTCGTCCAGGGTTTTGTCGGCAATGGCCTGCATAGCGGCAATGCCTTCACCCAGGGTTTTGCCTTTGGCCAGCGAAGCCGAGAACGTGGCCGCGTTGTAGCGGTTGAAGCGGTAGAGCTGGGGCGGCGTGCTTTTCTCGACCAGCGTAATCACGTTGTCGAGCTGCACGAGCTTGCCCGAGCGGCTTTTCACGTTCAGGGTGCGCACGTCGAGGGGTTGGTTGCGGTCTTCGCGGGCCACCTGGCCAATAATCTGGTACTGCTTGCCGTTGCGAATGAAGTAGCCGTAGCGCTGCCCGCTCAGGCCGGCCTGCAGCGTCTGGCTGATGTCCTGCACGCTCACGCCCAGGCTCTGGGCTTTTTCGCGGTCAATCACCACGCGCAGCTCGGGCTTGTTGAACTTCAGGTTCACATCCACGAAGCTGAAGGTTTTGTCGGCTTGGGCAGCTTCCAGAAACTTGGGCACGGCGGTGGTCAGCTTCTCGAAATCCTGGGTTTGCACCACGAACGACACCGGCAGGCCACCCCGGCCGCCCGAGCTGATGCTCTGGTCCTGCGACACCGACACCCGCGCCCCGGTGTATTTCTTCACCGATGCGGTTAGCTTGTCGGTAATCTGCTGCTGGGTTTCCGGGCGCTGGTCGGGGTCTTTCAGCAGCACGCGGGCAATGCCGGAATTAGCTGAGCCCCCACTGCTTCCCCCACCGGGCGAAGTCACCGTCAGGATGTTGTCGGACTCACTGCCGGCACTGTCAGCCAGCACTTTGTACAGGTCGTTCATGTAGGCATCCATGTACTCGAACGACGCGCCTTCCGGGGCGGTAGCGTTGATGGCCACGCGGTTGCGGTCTTCCACCGGGGCCAGCTCCGAGGGCAGGCTTTTCATGAAAAACCAGATGCCCACGCCCGTCACGGCCACCAGCACCCAGGCCTGCCAGCGGCGCTGCAAAAACGTTTCGAGCGAGCGCCGGTAGCCCGTGGTGATGGCCTCGAAAAACGGCTCCGTCTTTCGGTAGAACCAGTTGTGCTGCTGCTTCTTGAGCAGTCGCGAGCACATCATGGGCGTGAGGGTGAGCGACACGAAGGCCGAAATCAGCACCGAGCCGGCCAGCACAATGCCGAACTCGCGGAACAGCCGCCCCGTGATGCCCGGCAGAAACAGCACCGGCAGAAATACCGCCGCCAGCACCACCGTGGTGCTCACCACCGCCATCAGAATTTCCTGCGACCCTTTTTTGGCTGCCTTGAGCGGCGTTTCGCCTTCCTCAATCCGGCTATAAATATTTTCCAGCACCACAATGGCATCGTCCACCACCAGGCTGATGGCCAGCACGATGGCCAGCAGCGTGAGCACATTGATGGAGAAGTCCATGACGTACATCACGAAGAAAATGCCCACCAGCGACACCGGAATGGCCACCACCGGAATGAGCGTGGAGCGCCAGTCGCGCAGAAACAGGAAGATAACGACCACCACCAGCACAAATGCCTCTAGAATTGTGTCTTCCACTTCCGCAATCGAGGCCCGGATAAACACCGAGTTATCAAAGCCCGTGCTGATTTTCAGGTCTTTCGGCAGGTCGTTCTGGTAGAGCTTGACCCGCTTGTTAAACTCGTCGGTGATGGCAATCTGGTTGGCCCCCGGCTGCGGAATGGCCATGAAGGCCACCATCGGAATGCCGTTGCGGCGCAGCACGGTCTGGTCGTTTTCGGGGTAGAGCTCGGCGTAGCCCACGTCGCTCAGGCGCACCAGCGAGGTCGGGTCGTTGCGGATAATCAGGTTGTTGAAGTCGCTCACCGAACTCAGGCGGCCCATCGTCCGCAGCGAAAGCTGGGTGTTCTGGCCCTGCACGGCCCCGCTGGGCAGTTCCACGTTTTCGCGGGCCAGGGCCTGCTGCACGTCCACCGGCGACACGCCCAGCGCGGCCAGCTTCACGGGGTCGAGCCAAAGGTGCATGGAATACTTG
>JALYUI010000416.1 GCA_030853845.1 Bacteroidota bacterium
GCATATCGGCATAAGGCTGCGACCGGGCAAACATAAACTCCTGAAAAGCCGCCGCGCTAAACGACCGGGGCCGGTGGAATATGACCTGCCGGAGGTAGTCGTCCAGGGTGAGGTGGCCCAGCTCGTAGGTGCTGAACAGGACGTGGTGCCGCTCCTCCATTTCGGCCGCGTCCAGGTCGAAAGTGGCGGCGGCCAGCTGGCGCGAGGCCAGCGTCCAGCCGTTGGTGAGCAGCACGCCACCGATATCCACGAAGAGCGTGGTGATGGGCGGGACCGGGAGGAGCGGGGAATCACTCATCGGCTTATTTCGCCAGGTAACCGCCATCAACCGGGTAGTAGGCCCCGGTTACGAAGGAGGCCTTGTCGGAGCTGAGCCAGATGACCAGTTCGGCCACTTCCTCGGACCGGCCCAACCGGCCGATGGGATGCAGCGCCACCAGTCCGGCCTTGGTTTCGGCCGAAAACCCGCTCAGCAGCGGCGTATCGATGTAGCCGGGGCCCACCGCGTTGATGCGGATGCCCTGGGCGGCGTATTCCTGAGCGGCCGTTTGGGTGAGGCCCACCACGGCGTGCTTGGCCGCTACGTAGCCCGCCAGCGTGGGCGTGCCCACCTGCCCCAGAATGGAGGCCATGTTGATAATGGCCCCGCTGCCCTGCTTTAGCATCACTTCCAACTCGTACTTGAGGCAGAAAAACACGCTGTTCAGGTTCACGTTGATAATCTGTTGCCAGCCTTTGAGCGAGTAGTCGGCCGTCAGACTCAGCTCGCCGGTGATGCCGGCGTTGTTGCAGGCGATATCCAGCCCCCCGAAGGCGGCCACGGTGGCCTGCACCAGCTGCTGGCACTGGGCGGCATCGCCCACGTCGGCCTTATAGAAGCGGGCGTTAGCTCCGGCGGCGGCGAGTTCGGCCACCACCTGCTGGCCCTGGGTTTCGTCGATATCCGACACCATGACGTTGGCCCCGTGCTGCCCGTAGAGCAGCGCTACCGCCCGGCCAATACCCGAGGCGGCCCCGGTGACCAGGGCGGTTTTTCCTTGCAAATCCTTATCCATGAGGCGCTTTTTTTAGTGATTCGACCACTGGCAAATAACCCGCGGTATTCCATCAAAACCCTTGTTGATAATCTGCCCAAACCATGATGTTGGTCATGTATTTAGCAGCGGTGCCCGCGTAATCTTGCTTCCCTATTCTGTGGCCGCCACCGCCAAATACGGCCGCCGTCCTTCGACTGCATGTACCCCCGCCGAGCATCACCGTCCCCCAATTGCCCCCTCCAATTTTCCCACGCTATGCCCCTGCCCGTTCCCGCCCCAGCCGACCGCCATGCCTATTTGATTGGCGGTGGCATTGCCTCACTGGCGGCCGCCGTATTTTTTATTCGCGATGGCCAGGTGCCGGGGCCGAATATTCATATTTTTGAGCAGACCGACCTCGTTGGTGGTAGCCTCGACGGCAGCGGGCAGGCCGACGCGGGCTACGTACTGCGTGGCGGCCGGATGCTGAATTTCAGCTACCGCTGCACCTACGCCATGCTGGACTCGGTGCCGTCGCTGGAGCATCCGGCGCAGTCGGTAACCGACGACATCCTCGCTTTTAATCTGGCCCACAAGACCCACGCGCAGGCCCGCGTGGTGGACCGCGACGGGCGCATCGTGGACATTGCCTCAATGGGTTTTAGTGAAAAGGAACGGCTGGCGCTGGTGGGACTGCTGGCCATGCCCGAGCTGCTGCTCGGCACCAAGCACGTGAACGAGTGGTTTGATGAGGCATTCTTCGTCAGCAACTTCTGGTTTATGTGGGCCACCATGTTTGCCTTCCAGCCCTGGCATAGCCTCGTGGAGTTTAAGCGCTACCTGCTGCGCTTTCTGCACGAGTTCTGGCGCATCGACACGCTGGCCGGGGTGGACCGAACGCCATATAACCAGTATGATTCCATCGTGCGGCCCCTGCTCGTCTGGCTACAGGGCCAGGGCGTGGAATTCCGGCTGGGCAGCCAGGTGACGGACCTGGATTTCGTGCCCCACGCCACCGCCAGGACCGTGGCCCGCATCCATTACCGCCGCGACGAAGCCTCCCAAACGCAGTACGTGGAGCCGCACGATGTGGTGCTGCTGACCAACGGCTCGATGACGGCCAACTCCACGCTGGGTTCGATGACGACGGCCCCGGCCCTGAACACCGCCCGCACCGACGGGGCCTGGACTTTGTGGGAAACGGTGGCCCAAAAGTATTCGGATTTCGGCCGGCCCTACGTTTTCGACGAGCGCATTGATGAGTCGAAATGGGAGTCGTTCACGGTCACGAACCAGGGCACGTTGTTCTTCGACTTGATGGAAGCCTTTTCCGGCAACGCAGCGGGCACCGGGGCCCTGGTCACGCTCAAGGATTCGAGCTGGCTGCTGTCGGTGGTGCTGGCCTACCAGCCGCATTTCCTGCAGCAGCCCGCCGACGTGACGGTGTTCTGGGGTTACGGCCTGTATCCCGACCGGGTGGGCAACTACGTGCTCAAGCGCATGAGCGACTGCACGGGCGCGGAAATCCTGACCGAGCTGTATCAGCACCTGCACTTCACCCCGCACCTGCCGGCGCTGCTGGCCGAAGCCAATTGCATCCCGGCCATGCTGCCCTACATCACCAGCCAGTTTCTGACCCGCGCCCCCGGCGACCGGCCCCAGGTGGTGCCGGCGGGCTCGACCAACTTCGCTTTCGTGGGCCAGTTCGTCGAGATGCCCGACGACGTGGTGTTCACCGTGGAATACTCGGTGCGCTCGGCCCAGGTGGCGGTGTACGAGCTGTTGAAGCTGGATAGGGAGCCCCCATCCATGTACAAAGGCCAATATGACCCGACGGTGCTCTTTGAAGCCGTGAAAACCCTGCACCGCTAGCCCCGGCGCTGCGTGTGCCAGCAATTCCGCCCCTGATTGATGCTGCTGCTGCTTGACGAACGTCATGGAATGAGCCGATTAACGTCAAAGGTTTGCCTTTGGCCGGGGGCGACTTTTGCTCAGCATTCCTACTGACTATCACCTCATTTCGTTCTTTCCCATGCAAACGCTTGATTACGACACCCAGCCCACCACCGCCGACCACGTCAGCGACGACGCCATCACGGCCGCCGTCGAGCTGTTTTTCCTCACCGAAAAGGGGGTGCCCGCCCACTTGATTGACGTGCGCACCCACCAGGGCATCGTGGAGCTGACCGGCATCACCGACAACCTGCTGGCCCGGGAGAGGGCCGAGGAAGTTGCGCTGGTCGTGCGGGGCGTGCGCGGCGTGGTCAACGAGCTGCTCATCAGCACGCCCGACGTGCCCGACGCGGAGCTGAACGCTCACCTGGCCGCGGCCCTGGCCGACGACCCGGCCACCGCCGATTACAACGTGCAGGCCGCCGCCGCCGATGGCGTGGTAACCGTGACCGGCATGGTACAGTCCTGGGCCGAGAAGCAGCTGGTGCTGCGCGTGGTGCGTGGCGTGCGGGGCGTGCGCCGGCTGCACTGCGACAACCTGGTGATTCAGTGGGGCGAGGTGCAAAATTCGGACGAGGAAATAACGACCCAAATCCGGGAGCTACTGGACTGGGATATTCGCGTGCACAGCGCCTTGGTCGATATTCGGACCTCCGACCGGGTGGTGCACCTGGCGGGCACAGTGGGCTCGGCGGCCGAAAAGGCGCAGGTCATCGCCACCGCCAACCAGGCCGGCGCGCGCCGCGTGGAGGCCCGCGACCTGTTTGTGGCCTACTGGGCGTTGAGCCCGGAGCTGCGAAGTCACAAGCACGCCGACCGCAACGACGAGGACATTGCCGCTGCCGTGCGTGATGCCTTTCTCTACGACCCGCGCGTGCGCTCTTACGAGCCCACCATCGTGGTGCACAACGGCATCGTGACGCTGAGCGGGGCCGTGAGCAGCCTGCGGGCCAAGCAGGAGGCCGAGCGCGATGCCCGCGACGTGGTGGGCGTGTGGGACGTGCACAACCTGCTAAAAGTGCGCACCGCCCGCTTCATTCCCGACCTCGACGTTACCCATCACATCGAGCAGGCGCTGGCCCGCGACCCCTACGTGGGCCTCTTCGATTTCAGCGTGTACGTGCGCAACGGCAAAGCCTCGCTCTACGGCCAGGTGGGCAGCCATTTCGAGCAGCGGCAAGCCGGCGACGTCGCTTCCGGCGTGAATGGCGTGGCCGACCTTGACAACTGGGTGACGGTGGCCGCCAGCCCCGGCTTCGACGGCTTCGCGGTATATGACCCCCGGCCGAACGCCGACTTTGCCCTGGCCGAGCGCATCCGCACCCGCTGGTTCTGGTCGTCCAGCCTGCACAACCAGGACATGGAGGTACTGGTCGAAAAGGGCCGGGCCACCCTCACCGGCACCGTGGCCACCTGGCTCGACCGCGAGCAGGCCGCCGCCGACGCCTACAACGTGGGGGCCCGCTTCGTGGACAATGACCTGATGGTATCCACCGCCAGCGGGCTATAGGCGGCAGCCCTGGCCCTGCCCATTAGCCCGGCCACCCTTGACGTGGTGCGCCAAACCGACGCCTCCTTATCGGCCAAAGGCTGGGAATACGCGCTCCCCGACGAAGTCCCCGCCGGGCCGCCCGGCACCATGCCGGCGGCGGCCCCGTTCCACTGAGCACCCTCACCGCGCTGGTACGGCCGGTCAGGATAAGCCAGTCAACTGCATTCGATTTCAACCAACCGTTCGTTTTTTATAATGACTGACTCCATTCTGGTGCTCGCCAACTTCGCCGATGCCGCGGAGGCCACCGCCCGCTACGCCGCCGCGCTGGGCGCGCCGCTGCACCTGCGCCTGACCATGCTGCACCTCGACACATACCCCGTGATGCTGGAGCCGGAGCTGGTGGCCGCATCCGCCGAGCAAACCCAGCGCAACGAGGCCGAGACCATGACCGGCCTGCGCGCGCTGGCCCGCCGCCTGCCGGACCAACCCGATGTGCTGGAAGCTGCCGGCATTCTTTCCGATGGCGTGGCCGACACCATACGCCAGCACCCTCCGCTGCTGCTAGCGATGGGCCTCAACCCCGAATCAAGCCTGCTCGACCACCTGCTGGCGGAGCAGGTGCTGCCCGTGCTGCGCGCCACTCACCGGCCGCTGCTGCTGGTGCCCCGCGACGCCCCGAGCGTCGGCCCGCCCCGGCGGGTACTGGTGGCCGTCGACGGCGAAACCTTCACCCTAAATGCCGCGAGCCGGGCCCTGGCCCCACTGCTGGCCGCCTGGGCGGCTACCTTCACCGTGGTTCACGTGCATCTCCAGGGCGGGCCGCCCAGTCGGCTGGCCGTGGCTGATGTGCGCGCCAGCGGCCTGGTGCCAGCGGCCACCCCCTTGGAGCTGTACAAAGCGGCCGAGACGACCCCCGCCCCTGGGGTACTGCAAGCTGTGGCCGATACCCAAGCCGATTTGCTCGTGCTTATTGCCCGGCCGCGTAGCTTTTGGAGCGAGCTGTTTCACCGCAGTGTTACGGCGGCCGTGCTGCGCCGCAGCACCGTGCCCGTGCTGCTGTTGCCGGCCGAGCCGCTGGATTAAGATTGGCCTCCGCTAAAAGGGCTGTCCTTTGAGGGGCCGCAGTTGCGGACGGTGGCTGTTCGGATTGGGGCGGGGCCCCAAAGAGGCGGCCCCCGCCCCAATCCGAACAGCTACCGCTAGCGCTGCGATTGGCTTTATCAGCACGATTTATCCGCGACCTTCAATCCGCTTCGGAACCTCACCGGTTGGTAGAACAGGCCCTTAATTGCTCGTCTCGTCCTGCGGCTGGAGGGCGGGGCCGCTGGTATGGTCCTCGCCGAATTTCTGGTCGTGCATCCGCAGGCCCGCGCCCAGCTCGTAGCTGCCTTCTTCGGTAAAACCGGGACCCTGGGCTTGCTCGCCGGCGGTGGTGTGGTTGTTGCCGCCCTGGGGCTCGGTTTCCGAGCCGCCGATGTGCAGGTTCTGGAGCTGGTCTTTCTGGTCGTTGCGCTGGGTGTAGGCGTTGGCACCTACGTTGCGGTGGGCGGAGGCATCGTCGCTCAGCTTGCCGTTGCTTTCTTCCCGCTTGTAGTCGCGCTCCCTGGCCAGCTGCTCGTTGTAGCCCGCGGGAATGACGTTTACCGGGTTTTGGTTAGGTAAGTCTAGTTCTTTTTCCTCGGGCTGGACCCGGGTATCATCTTCTTCGAAAATGTCGTCGTTCAGTATCATATCAGGGAGGAAGTTAGTTGCTTTAATTTTTTACTAGTCAGCTATTTATGTGTACGCTCCGGCCCGCCTCAGGTTTGGGCTGCGGTCGCCGGCCTTGCTTTCCAGCGTGGCCACGGGGACTAAAATGGGTGCGGCCAGCGCGGTGGTTGTCAGGAGTCCGAGCGCATTTTTGGTTATGGCAAAAGGGCTGGCCTGGCGGGATTTTGAAATTTGTTATAGCCGGGACGCTACTTGCCGGGGCCTTGCGTGCCTCAGCGGCCCCGGCC
>JALYUI010000457.1 GCA_030853845.1 Bacteroidota bacterium
CCGCACAACCGGGCCACGCGCGGACTCGCCGCGTCCACGCTACAGCTACCGATTCGCTTCCGACAGCCAGTGGAACTGCCGCTCGGCCAGCTGGAAGTGGCGCGGCTGGCGCACCAGGGCCACGCGCACCGAGTCGTGGCGCAGGCGGCCGCGCAGCTCCAGGTGGTTGGAGTCGGCCCAGGCGTAGTGCAGGCGGCCCAGGGTGCTGGTGTCGGCGCGGGTTTTGCGCAGAATGAGTACGTGGGCCGCCGAATCGAGCTGGTAGCTGAAGTAGCCCCGCCCGTAGCGCCGCTGAAACGCCGTGTCGGCCGTGGCAATGCTGCCCATCGGCGAGCTGTCGAAGATGACGTTGCGCCAGCGCAGGCTGTCGCCCGCCGGGCCATCGAACTGCGCCACGCGGAATACACCGGTGGTCAGGCGCTGGTGCCTGGCGGCAGCACCTTCGGCCCCGTAGGCAAACATCTGCACCAGCGGCATCAGGGCAAACAGGCCGATGAACACCACTTTCAGGGTGAGGCGGGCCACCCGCCAGTGCCAGGTGGGCAGGGCCGGGGGCGGCAGCGGGGCGGCCACCGGCTGGTGCAGCACGAAAAAGCGGAACAGCCGCCCGAGGTCGGGCAACAGCAGCAGCAGGCTCAGCAGAAACAGCTGGGCCGAGTAGAGCTTCACCGGGATGTCGTAGCACAGGTTCAGCATCATCACGTTCAGAAATACGCCCGTAGCCACCAGCGCGCCCAGCATGGCCGTGCGCCGCCACAGCAGCAGCAGCCCGGCCAGCAGCTCCATCAGCCCCGAAAAAACCTGGTAGCTGTGCGAGTAGCCAATGAAATACCACGCCAGCCGCATGGGCAGCAGGTCGCCGAGCGGCGTGGCCAGCGCGCTCTGGTCCGGAAACATCATTTGCAGCGCAAACACCTTCAGCAGGCCGTAGCTGAAGGCGGCCAGGGCCACGAAGTAGCGCACCAGCACCAGCAGCCAGTAGGAAGCCAGGTTGTAGCTGCGCCGCCGCCGGTCGAGCAGGCCCCAGAGCAGGGTGCCGGCCAGCGCCAGCAGGGCCAGCACCCCCAGCTGGGCGTACACGTAGGAGGTGTCGCCGCTGCCGTTGGGGTCCACCAGGGCGTCCTTCACGTGCAGCAGGTGGCGGTTGCCCAGCTCCACCAGCCAGTGCTCGGCCCCGGAGTAATAGGTGGTAATTAGCGAGACGCCGGGCACACTGCCGGGCCAGGTCCAGGGCGCGAGCAGCAGCAGCAGGTACAGGCAGGTGAAACGGAACAGCGCCTTGCGCCAGCGGGGCCAGGGAGCCGCCGCGGCCGAAATTTCAGGATTCATGGCTTCGCAGAATGAGGTTGAAGCCGCTAAAGTATCGGAATATCACGTAGGTAATTAGAGCGTGGACGCTGCGGGTCCGCGCGCGGCCCGGTTGTGGGGCAGTCGTTCAAACGCGCGGACTCGCAGCGGCCGCGCTACACCACCGCCTGCCGCTTATAGGCCCCCGGCGTCATGCCCTCGTACTTCTTGAACAGCGACTGGAAGTACGACACGTTGTTGAAGCCCGCCCGCAGGCACACTTCGGCCACACTTGCCAGCGGGTGGCGCAGCAGGCGCTTGGCCTCGCCCAGCCGCTCCCGAATGATAAACTCGACCGGCGTGAGGCCAAACTCGCGCTTGAACACCCGGAAGAACGTGGCTTTGCTCATGCAGGCCAGCGCGCTCAGCTTGTCGATGGTGAGGTTGTCGGCCAGGTGCTCCTTGATGTAGCCCACCACGGCGGCGAACCTATGGGTAGTAAGGTGGCGGGCGTAGTCGTGGAAAATGAGCTGCCGGGCTTGCGTCTGCATCAGCCGCACCAGCAGCTCCTGGAGCGTGAAGCCGGCCAGCACATCCTTGTTCACGTCGGTGGTGCGCGACACAGCCACCAGGCGGCCCAGCGTGTCGGTCAGCTCGGGGGTGTTGGTGAGGTGGGCGTACTCGGGGCCTTCGATGGCCCAGGGCTGGTGGGTTTCAGTGCGGGGGTAGCGCTCGTTCAGCAGCTCCACAGTGTGGCGGATGGTGTCGGGGGCGATAACCACGGCCAGGCACTGGGTGGGCTGGCACAGGCAGGCGTCGGGAAAGTCGATTTCCATCAGCTCGTCCTTGTCCACCACCACACTTTCGCCGGGCAGGTAGTCGAAGGCCGGGCGGTAGGGCAGGTGCATCACCTTCTTGCCGCGCAGCATGGTGGTCAGGGCCAGGCCGTCGGGGCGCAGGGGCACGCGGTGGGCGACGTGGTGCGTTTCGAACACATTGAGCTCGAAGCCTTCCAGGGCGTACACCGTCCGGTTTTCGACCAGCGAGTGCAGGCGTTCGGGAGCGAGCGGGGCCATGGCAGCGGGCAGGTGTACGCGAGGCAGCATCGGCGAAAGCGGTTAGGTGAGGGAGTACACACTGTACAAGCGGTACAGGGGACCGGCGGTTCAGCAATTTGCGACAATTTTAGCACTCTTTGCGATAATAGCGCAACCCGGCGGCGCGGAATTCCGGGACCTTTACCCCATCCCGATTTCACCAAATCCCCCACGCTAAAAAGCCATGGCTGAAACCTTAGAAGAAACCACCACCCTGGTGGCCCGCCCCAAGTTCAAGACCCACTACGACAACTTCATCGGTGGCAAATGGGTAGCCCCCGTCAAGGGCCAGTACTTCGAAAACCCCTCGCCCATCGACGGCAAGGCCTTTTGCAAGGTGGCCCGCTCCACCAAGGAAGACATCGAGCTGGCTCTCGATGCCGCCCACGAAGCCTTCAAAACCTGGGGCAAAACCTCCGCCACCGAGCGCAGCAACATCCTCAATAAAATTGCCAACCGCATCGAGGAGAACCTGCCCCACCTGGCCGCCGTCGAATGCGTGGAAAACGGCAAGCCCATCCGCGAAACCACTTTCGCCGACATGCCCCTGGTGGTCGACCACTTCCGCTACTTTGCCAGCGTGATTCGCGCCGAAGAAGGCAGCGCCACCGAGCTCAACAGTACCACCCTCTCGCTCATCATTCAGGAGCCGCTGGGTGTGGTGGGCCAGATTATTCCCTGGAACTTCCCCCTGCTGATGGCCACCTGGAAGCTGGCCCCCGCCATCGCCGCCGGCTGCTGCGTGGTGATGAAGCCCGCCGAGCAAACCCCCGCCAGCATCATGGTGCTGATGGAGCTGCTCCAGGACCTGATTCCGCCCGGGGTGATAAACGTAGTGAACGGCTTTGGCCTCGAAGCCGGCAAGCCGCTGGCCTCGTCGCCGCGCATTCAGAAGGCCAGCTTCACGGGCGAAACCACCACCGGCCGCCTCATCATGCAGTACGCTTCCGAGAACCTGATTCCGGTGACGATGGAGCTGGGCGGCAAGTCGCCCAATGTTTTCTTCAAAAGCGTGATGGACCACGACGACGACTTCCTCGACAAGGCCATCGAAGGCGCGGTGATGTTTGCCCTGAACCAGGGCGAAATCTGCACCTGCCCCTCGCGCATGCTCATCCACGAGGATATTTTCGATGAGTTCATGGCCCGCGTCATTGAGCGGGTGAAGGCCATCAAGCTCGGCAACCCGCTCGACATGACCACCATGATGGGCGCGCAGGCCAGCAACGACCAGTTCGAGAAAATCCTGAGCTACCTCGAAATCGGCAAGGCCGAAGGTGCCGAGGTGCTCACCGGCGGCGAAGCCTACACCCAGGCCGACGGCGCGCTCGCCGAGGGCTACTACATTCAGCCCACCGTGTTCCGGGGCCACAACAAGATGCGCATTTTCCAGGAGGAAATCTTCGGCCCGGTGGTGTCCGTGACGACCTTCAAAACCGTGGCAGAAGCCATCGAGCTGGCCAACGACACCCTCTACGGCCTCGGGGCCGGCGTGTGGACCCGCGACGCCCACGAGCTCTACGAGGTGCCCCGGGCCATTCAGGCCGGCCGCGTGTGGGTGAACTGCTACCACGACTACCCGGCCGGCGCGCCCTTCGGCGGCTACAAAGCCTCGGGCTTCGGCCGCGAAAACCACAAGATGATGCTCGGCCACTACCGCCAGACTAAGAACATGCTCGTGAGCTACAGCCAGCAGAAGCTGGGCTTCTTTTAGGCCCTGCCGCAGCTGATTGAATCAGCCTGAGCCAAAAAGGAACGTCATGCTGAGCGAAGTCGAAGCATCTCTACCGCGTAACTAATTCCAAACGATGGGGTTAGTATTGCGATAGAGATACTTCGGCAAGCTCAGCATGACGTTCTGATTTAAGTAGTTGCGCAGCATCTTTTTCGTAGTATGTGTGTCTTATCTGGAAAACTATTGCGTCGAATGCTATGAAAATTCTTTTTTCACTTGCGGTTTTATGTGGGGCAACGGCCGCCCACGCCCAGCTCCTGCCCGTGCCCGGCGCTAAAAACCCGGACTGGAAACTGGAAAAATCCGAAGCCCCACAAGCAGAACGCCTGCTCCCGCCAACGGACCGCATGCCCAACGCCGCGCAGAAAAGTGTTCTAAGCACTGGCAACCAACACGCTTATTGGGATGCCGACCGGCAGTTGGCCTACCAATGGCAGAGCGGCCCCGGCAGCGTGAAGCCCGAAAAGCAAGTGAAAGTGCTCGAACAGCGCACGGGCATTGCCTACGTTTATCGCCGCCGCCAGCTCTAGAAAGAAGATTACAACCTCTCCCCACCCCCCCAAATGCCCACTCCCCGCGTCCTCGTCACCACCGCCGCCGAAGCTACCATCGACCTGCTCCGCGACGAGCACGGCCCGCTCATGTTCCATCAAAGCGGCGGTTGCTGCGACGGCTCCTCGCCCATGTGCTTCGCCAAGGGAGAGTTTAGGGTGGGCAGCAACGACGTGTGGCTGGGGCGCATTCACGGCTGCGACTTCTTCATGAGCGCCAGCCAGTTCGCCTACTGGAAGCACACCCAGCTCACGAGCATGTTCTTAGTCTGGCGGTAGTGGCCGAGCATCATCTTGTGGTTTTCGCGGCCGAAGCCCGAGGCTTTGTAGCCGCCGAAGGGCGCGC
>JALYUI010000465.1 GCA_030853845.1 Bacteroidota bacterium
GGTCGCGCACCGAGTGCAGCGAGCAGGCGCGCAGGTCGTGGCCGTCGATGAGAATCTGGCCGGCGCTGGGGTCGTAGAAGCGGGGCAGCAGGTCGGCCAGGGTGCTTTTGCCGCCGCCGCTGCCGCCTACCAGCGCCACCGTCTGTCCCTTCTTAATGGTCAGGTTGATATCGTGCAGCACGGGCGTGTCGTCGTAGCTGAAAGTCAGGTTATGAAACTCGATTTCGCGCTCGAAAGGGGGCAGCACCGTGGCATCGGGCCGGTCGCGCACCACCGGCTCGGTGTCGATAATGCGCAGCACCCGCTCGCCGGCCACCAGCCCGCGCTGGATGTTGCCGAACGACGACGACAGCGCTTTGGCCGGCGTGAGCACCTGCGAAAACAGCACGATGTAGGTGATGAACGACGCGCCTTCCAAATCTGAATGGCCGCCCAGAATCAGCGAGCCGCCGAAATACAGCAGCCCGGCCACCACCGACACGCCCGCGAACTCCGAAAATGGCGAAGCCAGGTCGCGGGTGTTGTCGATGCGCCGCGAGGTACGGGCGTACAGGTCATTCTGGTCCTCGAACTTGCCCTTGATGTATTCCTGCGCGTTAAACGCCTTGATAACCCGGATGCCGCCCAGCGTCTCATCAATCACCGACAGCATCGAGCCCAGCGTGCTCTGGCTGAGCTTGGCCTGCCGCCGCAGCCGCTTGGCCAGCGTGGCAATAATGCCGCCCGAAATGGGCAGCAGCACCAGCGTAAAAAGCGTGAGGTGCACCGACATGTAGAACAGCACCGCGAAGTAGGCCACAATAGTAAGCGGCTCGCGAATAACGGCTTGCAGGGTATTTACCACCGAGGCCTCTACTTCCTGAATGTCGTTGGTGAAGCGCGACATCAAATCGCCCTTGCGCTCGCCCGAAAAGAACCCCAGCTGTAGGCCAATGATGCGGTGGTAGAGCTCGCGGCGCATGCTTCGAATCACCCGGGCTCGCACCCGGGCCACCAGCCGCAAACTCAGGTACCGGAACACGTTGCTGAAAAATACCGAGGCCACCAGTACCACGCAAACGAACGAAAGGGCCCCCAGCTTGCCGTAAGCGGCAATTACCTGCGCGAAGTAGTAGTAGAAGGTGTGGGTAACGTAGTCGAGCGACAGCGCAAAATGCGGCAGTGCGGCGGGCGCTTCCATCTGCACCTTGCCCGTTTTATCAAACAGCACGTTCAGCAGCGGAATAATGAGCGCAAAGTTGGCGATGCTGAAAAAAATGCCCAGCACCGTGTACAGCAGGTACAGTGGCAAAAAATCGGCGTAGGGCCGGGCGTATTGCAGGATGCGGAGATATGTTTTCATGTTTTCATTTAACAATTATCATTTAACATTTAGCAGTCGTTTTGGCGACTGAAATGATTAAATGACATTGCGTAGCTGGCGAGTCGAGCGCAGTGTTGTGAACAGCATTTTCCCCAGCTCATCGGCATCAGCAAACATACTTTCGAACATCTTAGCCGTGATGAAATCGGTGTCGTGTAGCAGTTGGAGCCAGTATTTAGTTTCCAAGCACTCTTTATAGGCGATGGATATCTTGGCGGAAAAATCAGCATCCGAAATAGCCCCATTGGCTTCCGTCACGTTCGCGCCAATGCTGGTGCCGCAACGTAGCAGTTGCTTCGACAAAACGTATTCGCGCTTCTCAGTCGAAATAAACTGATACGCCTTCACCACCCGAATGGCAAACGCATAAGCCTTCTCATAGAGCACGTTTGCCTTGCCGCCAATCATCAGAACAGCTGATAAATGTTAAATGATAAATGTTAAATGAATTAAAACTCGTGCAGCCGCTGGGCGATGTTCCAGCGCAGGGCCAGCGAGGCGTACACCTCGTTGCCGTTGGCAGCCGGGGTGAGCGAGTAGGTCTGGTGCCGGGCCACGAGCTTAGCATCCAGAAACACGTTGAGGCGGGGCTGGTAGGTGGCCGTGAAATCGGTGTGCAGCAGGCGGCTTTCGTTGCCCTGGCCCACGCGGTTGCCATAGTCCATCGGGTGGGGGTCGTAGGGCAGCAGGGGGTTGCCGCCGTAGTTGATGAGCTGCCCGCCCGGCGTGAACGTATCGAGGCCCTGCCGGGTGTAGATGCCCTTGGCCACCAGCATCAGCCGGGGCAGAGGCTGGTAGCTGAGCACGCCCAGCAGCTCGGTTAGATTAGCGCCCATGGGGTGGGCCAGAGGCTGTTGGTAGTGCGTGTAGGCGGTGTAGTAGCTCTCGTGCTGGTAGGTGTAGGGCCGGATGTAGTTCAGCTCGCCCTGCAAGTCGAGGTTCCGAATGCCGGCCACGTCGACGTACTTGAAACCCAGCTGCACGGCCTGCTTGTTGGCCCACCAGCCGTTGCCGGCGCGCACCTCGCTCAACTTGAACTCGTCGAGCACCAGCTGCCCGTAGAGCTGCGCCGTGTGGCGGATGTTCCACTTGAAGTCCAGGCCCAGAATGGCGTTGTCGGCCGAGCCCACCTGCTGCTCGATGGCCCGGTAGAAAATAAGCGGGTTCAGGTATTGCAGCTCCAGCCGGTTGCTGCTGTTGCCGGCAATGGTCGACTCAAACAGGCCGATATTCAGGTTCGACGTCACATCCAGGCTGAGGTGGTGCAGGGCCAGGTACTTCTTCGGATACACCTGGTCGGCGTTTCGCTTCTCGGCGTTGAGCTCGGCAAACAGGTTCTGGTAGTTCAGCTTCCAGATGCGGGTGTTCAGCTTCAGAAAGAAGTAGGGCGTGCTGTAATCCGACAGAATCAGCGAGCGGTAGCCGTTGCCGATGAAGTTGCGGTCGTGCCCCAGCTGCACGTTGATGTGCTTGGTAGCCGCGTATGTCACGTAGCCCCGCGCCGAGAAGAAGTCGTAGGCCGAGCCGCCCACTGTCTTGAAAAACTTCCAGTAGCCTTCGTGGGGCACAATGGTGTCGCGCACCACGCGGTTCTGCACGTACTGCGGCACGGCCTCCTGGTTGTCGCTCAGGAAGGCATAAAAGCCCAGGCGCTGGTCGATGTTGCCCTCCACCTGCACGCCGCGCGTGTTCACGTAGCGCAGGCCGTCGGTGTTCTGGTTGTCCTTGCCCAGCGACAGCAGCGTGACCGGGTTGGCCCGCAGGGTAAAATCTTTGCTGCTGACGCTGAAAAAATCGGTCTGGTTGCGGTAGAAGTGGCCCAGCAGCGGCCGTTGTCCCTGGTTCAGCTCGGTGCCCAGGGGCGAGTTGGCCCAGTTGTCCTTCAGCAGGTAGAGGGCGTTGAAGCGGTCGGCCCGCGAGAGGCTGCCGCTGCGGTAGGCCTGGGTGCTATCGGCACTCAGCATGCGCTCGCCGAGGTGGGCCGCGCCGGCGCGGGTGTAGGGCCGCACGCTGGTGTGCGGGTCGCGCAGCGAATCGGAGCCGAATTTGATGGCGTAGCGGTCAATCAGCCGATAAATGTCCGGGTCGAGAGGCACGTAGTTGGCACCCTGCGTGGCCTCGAAGCCCGAGCGTG
>JALYUI010000486.1 GCA_030853845.1 Bacteroidota bacterium
CCGTCGAATCAGCGGTTTGGCGTGCCCCCAGACCTGACGCGAATCCAGGAACACGCTGCTAAGCCAGCGCGTCACCTGGTCATGGCTAAGCTGTCCATCGAAGAGCCGTGAGAGGCACGTCGCCCAGGTCTGGCCCGTCGAACTGATGAGATAATCCGTGTATAAGTCCAGCATCGTGACCAGCAGAAACGTACATTTAACCCGTAAACCTACCGCGTAACATCAGATGATAGTTCCTGTTTTGAAATAATTAAATGTACTATATATCAAATCAGGCGCATGCAAAACCCGTAGATATGTGCAATTTTATAATATTTTAAAATCACAAGTAACTGACCATTTATAGTTTCGATTTTGTGCCAACCTACTCGTATAACACTCTATTATTCATTGTAACACTGACTTTAAATCGAGAATAGTTACGATTAAACAGGCTGCGCAGTCTAATACTAAAACAAAATCATTTTTCTATTTTGTAGCCAATAATATTATGTTGGCAAAGCCAGTCTACGTACGGCAAGATGTATAAACTATCATTTAGCATTTGTTTATAATGACTTTCTGCACCTTGCTTAACATACACACTAACCGATTCACCCGAAAAACATATCATAATGTCTTCTTTGAGTAATAATACCCTTATTTTGTGATTCTCGGCATTTCTCGGCATTACAGAGATAATGGAGTCCTTAAAGCTCCATTTAAATCCCTGGATTGATGGTTTGTCTTTTGGCAATGGAATTTTCACTCCATCATCAACTGTCCGATATGTTTTTAAGATTAATCCTTTGTTGTTTTTATAAAATATTTCTCTGTACTTAACATTTTTAGTCTCTTCGCAAGTAAAGCACATGTTTCCCCCTTTAAGTTGTTTCTTTAAGATTGTGCTAGGACTGGTGGTTTCAGATACTGGTCTGAGGTTGAAATAATCAATATTCCTCCAAACTCCTTGTAGATAAATCTTATTAAATATTTGTCCATGCGATTTAAAACCACTTAAAAAAGCTGCTAAGAAAAGGAATATATTCTTGATATTCATAACTATGATTTTGGCTCTACAACTTTAAAAATGAACTTTTATTTGTTAAAGTACGGCGAGAAATAATAACTGATTGTTTATTAGCACCGTTTTGTTGAGTTTCCTCACTAGCAAGTTTGTTCTTATCGGCCAACTAACGGCTGTAAGTAGCATCCATTGCTCTATCGGTGTTGTTCCAAGCATCATTTCCAATATCCAGTGCGCTGGTGCAATATAAATGTCATTATGTTTTACGACTGCTTCGTTTTGGTAATCAGGTGAGCCGCATCCCAATTGCCATCCGGATGTGTAAGCATCCCCTAAAAGTAGGCCAGCCAAATGCAGAGTCTGGATTCAAACTTGAGTTCACCCCCGCAGCCGCACCCACTGCACAGCAATAACCGATTTGGCATCGCGCAGCGGCTCGGCTAGCAGTGCTTCCTGGCTCAAGTCCACCATTTCGATGTGCTCGTTCTCTTCGACCAGCCCGCCGCCTTCGCCGGTGCGCTCACTCACTTCGGCGTAGTACACGGTAATTTCCTCGGCGCTAGTGCCTGGTGAAGGCCAGATGCACACGATTTCTTCCAGCTGGTCCACCTCGTAGCCTAGCTCTTCTTGTATCTCGCGGCGCACGGCCGTTTCGGGGGCTTCGTCGCCATCAATCATGCCGGCGGCAATTTCCAGAATTTCCGCTTCCGGCCCGAAACGGAACTGCCGGGTGAGCACGTACACCTGCCGGGCCGTATCGTACACCAGCGCGGCCACGGCCTTGCCGGGCGCAAATTGCTCACGCTTGAGCTGCACGTCGCCGTCCTGAACGATTAGCTGGTTGACTTTGTAGTGGCCATCGAAGACCCGGGTGCGCTCGATAATCTGCATGTTCGGATTTGTGTGTTGTACCTTTGTCGAAACCAGGGCCGCCGTCGGAGCAGCCCGCTGCCCGGCCGCGTCGGGCAAAGCCCCGCGCCTCGGCTGTCTCCGCGAAGTAAGCGCACTTCATCCCAATCTCTGTTCAGCAAGGGAACCTGCCGGCCTCCGACGAGCCGCCAACCCCGCCCCCGCCGGCCTCGTCCGGCGTGGTCATGCCCGCCTGTGCTTCGGCCTGGCTCATTCCCCTCACTTTGCGGACGCTTGTCTGCCAATATCTTACAACTACCCCGGGCCAAATCGCGCCCTGGCGGTATTCCCCCAAACCCCAATATGACGTTTGACGAGTTAAATCTGATTGACCCCATCCTCAAAGCCCTCAAAGAAGAAGGCTACACTACCCCCACCCCCATTCAGCAGCAGGCCATCCCGCACGTGCTCGAAGGCAAAGACCTGCTCGGCGTGGCCCAGACCGGCACCGGCAAAACGGCTGCCTTCACGGTGCCCATTCTGCAGGTGCTGCACCGCACCGGGCAGGTGGCCAATCATGCCCCGCGCGCCATTCGCTGCCTAGTGCTCACCCCCACCCGCGAGCTGGCCATCCAAATCAACGAGAGCTTCGGCGCCTACGGCCGCCACTTGAGTCAGATTCGCCACACGGTTATTTTTGGCGGCGTGGGCCAGCACCCGCAGGTGCAGGCCCTCAAGCGCGGCGTAGAAGTGCTCATCGCCACCCCCGGCCGTCTGCTCGACCTTATGAACCAGGGCTTCGTGGACCTGCGCCAAGTGGAGGTTTTCGTGCTCGATGAAGCCGACCGGATGCTCGACATGGGTTTCATCAACGATATCAAGCGCATCCTGCCCAAGCTGCCCACCAAGCGGCAGACCCTATTTTTCTCCGCCACTATGCCCGGCCAGATTCAGGAGCTCGCCAGCACCATTCTGCGCCCCAACCCGGTGCGCGTAGCCGTTACGCCCGTCAGCAGCACTGCCGATACGGTCACGCAGTCGGTGTACCTGGTTGAGAACAACGACAAGCCCGCCCTGCTACGCCACATCCTCCAGGACAAAGCCATTAAGCGCGTGCTCGTGTTCACCCGCACCAAGCACGGGGCCGATAAAGTGGTGAAAGCCCTGGCCGCCAATGAGATTCCGGCCGAGGCTATTCACGGCAACAAAAGCCAGAACCACCGCCAGCGCGCCCTGGCTAACTTCAAAGCCGGCAGCACCCGCGTGCTGGTTGCTACCGACATTGCCGCCCGCGGCATCGATGTGGATGAGTTGACCCACGTTATCAACTACGAAATTCCTAACGAGCCCGAAACCTACGTGCACCGCATTGGGCGCACCGGCCGGGCCGGGGCCTTCGGCACCGCCTTCTCATTCGTTGAGGAAGAAGAGCGCGCCTACCTCCAGGACATTCAAAAGCTCATCAGCCGCCAGATTGACGTGGAGGCCGAACATCCGTTCGTATCGGGCCGCATCAAGCCCGTAATGCTCAATGGCAACGAGCGCATCATCCGGCCCAAAGGTCCGGCTGGTCGCCCGGCCCGCTCCGGCCCCCGCGAGGGCGGCCAGGGTGGCGGCGGTCGTTCCGGCGGCAGCCAGAGC
>JALYUI010000492.1 GCA_030853845.1 Bacteroidota bacterium
GCTGCCCGACATGCCGGTGCGTTGGGCCCTTATCGACCCGCACAACCCGGCCCGCGCTATTCTGGCCACTGAGATGGGCGTGTACTGCACCGAGCTGCTGAACGGCAACGCAACCGTTTGGACCCCGGCCAACAGCACGATGGTGAATACCCGCATCGACATGCTGCGCTACCGGCCCGGCGACCAGCTCGTGGCCGCCGCCACGCACGGCCGGGGCCTGTACACATCCGATTTATTCTACCTGAATCCGCTGGCTAGCAAAGCGAGCTTTACGGGGGCCAGCGTCAGCGCCTACCCCAACCCGTTTATTAGTTCGCTACAGGTGGAGCTGGGAGCGCCCGTGGCCGGTGATATTGCCGTGCAGCTGGTAGATGCCGTGGGCAGGCGCGTGTTTGCGACCAGCGTGCGGCCCTCGGGCCGGCAGTTCGGCCTCACGGTGCCGGCCAATATTCCGGCCGGGGCCTACACCCTGCTGCTCCGCCAAGGCACCCGGCAAACCAGCCTGCGGGTAGTAAAACAATAGATTCCGCTAAGGCTGCACCGGCAAGCAGTGCATACCAGCTCCCTTCAAAAACCGTCCTGCCAGGCACGCCCATCCGGCAAGTGCTTGCCAGGACGGTTTTTTTTGCGCTTCGCAGGCGCTAGCGGTGCAGCGAATCGGCGGGTGAGGGCGCAGGCGCAGGGTTGGCCGGCGATGGCGCGCTACCCCTGCGCCCATTGGTGAGGCGGCCTATATGGTTCTGCCGGCGCTGGCGACGCGCATTGGCACGTACTAGCCGGGGCAGCAGCTTGCGACATTGGCGCAGAATCACCAGGTCTTCGCTCGTAATTGCGGGAATCTGCTGGGCCTTTTGCAGGATGGCAATGGCGGCCTGGCGGCGACCCTGATAGATGTACATGCGGGCCAGGTCGTAGTGAAACGGCAGGCTTTGGGGGGCCAGCAGCACGGCTTTTTCGAGGTCGGCCATGGCCTCGCGGCTGTCGCCGCCGCTGGGCACGCCGCCCAGCACCAGCTTGCTGTAGAGGCGTTCCAACAGGTTGTAGTGCGAAACCCGGTATTGCCAGCGGCCCAGCAGCTGCCAGGTCTCGGGCAGGTCGGGCCGGTGCTCGGTGGCCAGGTACACGTGTGAGCGCAGGTCGCGGAAGGCTTCAAGCCGCGCCCCGGCCTTATACAGGGTGGCTTGGTTGAACAGCGCCAGGGCAACAGCGTAGTTGCTTTCACCACCTTCGGGGCGCAGAACCAAGGCGCGCTCGGCGTACTGCCGGGCGGCGTCGAAATAGGCGCTTTTGCGGGTTTCGTCGGAGTAGCGGGACCCAATTTTTATGCTGAGTACGGCCGCCTGCCACAGTGCCAGATAGTGCGCGGGGTCGAGCTTCAGTATTTCCTGGTACACGCCCAAAGCTTCCGAATCTTTGAAGCTGTTGGCCAGCGTGGCGGCCTGAAACAGCTTGGTGCGCACCGCGGGCAGGTCGGCAGCGGACGCACGGGGCGAAGTGGCGGTACTGGCCGTTGGCCTCCCGGCATCGCCTGTCTTCCCGGTTGGCTGGGCTGGGGCGGGCCAGACCAGGAACAGCAGCAGGCCAACCAGCAAGCCCAGCCTTTGGCCGCGCGGCCCCACGAGGCACCGGGCCGGGCGGGAAAACCACAACCGGGCAAACTCAAGCATAGCAGCAAATAAACGGGCTGCTGCCCAAACGCGGAAGCCCTGGGCCGGGTTCGGCAGGCCGGCGGCAGATAATGCCCGTGCCAGCCAAACCCGGCCCTCGTCACCGAAGCTCCTCACGCCTAAAACAGGCCCAACTGCGCTTTGGGCCGCTTCAGCAGCTCCTGCGAGCGGGCCACATCCTCGGCTGTGACATCAACGGGGCCGGCGGGCTCAGCGGCGGGGGCTACGCCGTCGGCGGGCTTGCCGGGTGCGGGGGCGGCACGCTTCTTCACCTCGCGGCGCTGGGGGTCGGGGCCTTCGTCGGTAAGCAAGTCGATGGCATGCACCTTGAAGTAGTTGAGCTTGTTACCCATGGCCTTCCAGCCTTTCACGTCGATAAACTCGTGCAGGGCAATTTTCTCGGTTTCCTTGGCGGCTTTCTTGTCGCGTTGCAGGGTCACGGTTACTTCCGGCGCGGGGTTGGCGGTGGCGGCCAGGAGCTTCGAAGCTTTGGTTTCAGAAATGAAGGTGAAGCGCTTGCTGAGCGTGCTGGTTTCAATTTTGAAGCGCTTGACGTAGTGCGTTTTGCTTTCGCCCTCGACGTATACCGCCGAAAGCACCTCCTCAGGCTCAAACTTGCGCAACAGCACGATGTTGGGCACGTCGAAATGAATGGCGGAGTCGGGCGGGGTCAGCTCGTAGCTGCCATCGCGGAACACCACCAGCACGGTATCGTTGGTGTCGAAGGTGCCCAGGTAGCGGCCGTGGCTGGTGCTGAGGCGGCCCACCACGCTGTCGAAAAACATTTCGCGGCCGCCCAAAGTCGAGTCGCCCAGCGACTTCTGGGTGATTTTCTTGATGGATTGCTTGGTCACGATATTGCCCATCGAGCCCTTGCCCTTGATGGCCAGCTCGGCGAAATCGAAGTCGAACTGCTTCACGCGGGCCGGGGCCTTGTCGGCGAGCAGCACGCTCACCACTTCTGACTCGGAGTTGGGGTTGGCCGTGAGGTACAGGGTTTTGGTGCCCTTGGTGCCCTTGGTCAGGTCGTAGGTTTTATCGCGGGTGATGCCCGACACGAGGAAGCGCTTGGCGAACGAGATGCCCGACGTGCCGTCGAGGTACACCATGTTGTACACCAGCCGGTCGTCGTTCTTGTTGTACACGCCCACGTGCAGAATATCCTTGCCGACGAAGGTTTTTTCGGCGATTTTGCTAACCGTGAAGGTGCCGTCGCGCCGGATGGCGATAATGTCGTCGAGGTCTGAGCAGTCGCAGATGGTTACGGCGTTTTCGTCCTTTTTCAGGCCGTAGCCCACAAAGCCGTCGGCGTAGTTCACGTAGAGCTTCTGATTAGCTACGGCCACTTTCTGAGCCGTCACCACGTCGAAGGTGCGGAGCTGGGTTTTGCGCTCGCGGCCGGCGCCGTACTTCTTCAGCAGGCCCTTAAAGTAGTTGATGGCGTAGCGCGTGAGGTGGCCCAGATGGTCGGCCACCTCGGCCAGCTCGGCTTCCAGCCGCTGCAAAAACTCGTCAGCCTTGAAGCCGTCGAACTTCGAAATGCGCTTAATCCGGATTTCCGTAAGGCGCGTGAGGTCGTCTTCCGAAATGGCCCTTCGTAGCTCAATGCGCTGGTCATCGGCGCGGACTTTCTCGCCGGCAATGCGCACGAATTTGCGCAGGCCCTTATCAATGGTTTCGAGAATTTCTGCCCAGGTTTCGCACTCCTCTATCTTGCGGTAAATGCGGTTTTCAATAAAAATCTTCTCCAGCGAAGCGTTGTGCCATTTCTCCCACAACTCGTCCTGCCGGATTTCCAGCTCGCGCTCCAGCAGCCGCACGGTAGCTTTCGTGCTCTGGCGCAGCACATCCTCCACGCCCACGAAGCGGGGCTTGTCGTCAATAATAACGCAGGTGTTGGGCGAGATGCTGATTTCGCAATCGGTGAAGGCGTAAAGGGCATCCATTGTCAGGTCCGGGCTCACGCCGGGGGGCAGCTGCACCTGGATTTCCACGTCCTTTGCCGTGTTATCGACCACCTTCTTAATCTTGATTTTATTGGCCTCACTGGCTTTCACGATGCTTTCCATCAGCGCCATCGTCGTGGTGCCGTAGGGAATGTCGCGGATGATGAGCAGTGTTTTCTCGACCTTCTCGATGGTGGCGCGCAGGCGGATTTTGGCCCCGCGCATCCCCGAGTTGTAGTTGGTGATGTCGCATAGGCCGCCGGCCGGAAAATCGGGAAACAGCTGCACCTCGTTGCCGCGCAGCACCTCGATGCTGGCCTCGCACAGCTCGCGGAAGTTGTGGGGCATAATCTTGGTGCTCAGGCCCACGGCGATGCCTTCTACGCCCTGCGCGAGCAGCAGCGGGAATTTCACGGGCAGCGTGGTGGGCTCGCGCTTCCGGCCGTCGTAGCTCAGCTGCCACTCGGTGGTGTCGGGGTTGAACACCACGTCGAGGGCAAACTTGCTGAGCCGGGCCTCGATGTAGCGGGCGGCGGCCGCGCCGTCGCCGGTACGCACGTCGCCCCAGTTGCCCTGGCGGTCGATGAGCAGGTCTTTCTGCCCCAGGTTCACGATGGCATCGCCGATGCTGGCGTCGCCGTGCGGGTGGTACTGCATGGTCTGGCCGATGATGTTGGCCACCTTGTTGAGGCGGCCGTCGTCCATCTCTTTCATGGCGTGCAGAATGCGGCGCTGCACCGGCTTCAGGCCGTCTTCAATGGCGGGCACGGCGCGTTCCAGAATCACGTAGCTGGCGTAGTCCAGAAACCAGTTCTGGTACATGCCGCGCACGGTGGCCACGTCGTGAATGGTTTCGCCGGGGGCGAATTTGGGCTCTTCCTCGGTTTCCTGACCGGCCGGAATGGCCTCCGCTTCCGGGGCCGTTACCGGCACCAGGCCGAACAGGTCGGCCGAAAGCGGGACCTCGGAAGCCTCTTCGTCGGCAGGGGTTTCGGCCTCGGGGGCCAGCTCCTGCGCGTCGGCATCGGCGGCGGGGGAAAAAGCCGACAGGTCAAAATCAACCGAGTCGCCGGGCTGTAGGTATTTGGGTTCGGAGGCGTCGGAAGCGGGAGTATCGGAAGTAGCCACGTAAGAGAAGCGAGATTTATCAGCGAAGTGCAGTCAAAAGTACCGGAATCGGCGCGGAGCGCAAGGTCATTAAGCCGTGGGGTGGGCACAAAGTTCCCAATTTTATTAGCGAAATAAATACCATAAACGAGCCCTGCTGTCGGTCGAAATAGCAGCTTTGCTTCAAATTACGCCCTATTTTCACCCAAAAGCAAGCTAAATAAAATAGCTTTCCCCCTACCCTTTCTTCGTGGGCAGTAAACTACTTCTCCGCACTGCCATCAGGGCAACAAAAAAGCC
>JALYUI010000525.1 GCA_030853845.1 Bacteroidota bacterium
CCCCTGGGCGCGCAATGGCGTGGTGGGCTTCGAGGCCCAGCGCTTCGGCGGGCAGCTCTACAACGAAACCCGGGTGGGCGTGGGCTACGGCTACCGCTTCGGCCAGATTAGCCTGGGCGGGCGAGTCGATATGCTACAGGTGAGCATCGAGGGGCTGGGCAGCCGGCGTGTGGTGGTGGGCTCGCTGGGCGGGCAAGTGGAGATTGTGCCGCGCCGCCTCAGCTTCGGTGCCCTGCTCTACAACCTGAGCCAGACCCGCCTGGCCAGCTACCAGGACGAGCGGGTGCCCACCATCCTCAAAGCCGGGCTGGCCTACCGGCCGGGCAACCAAGTGCTGCTACTGGTAGAAGCGGAAAAGGACGTGGAGCGCGATGCCAACTTCAAAGTGGGCCTGGAATACCGGCCTATCCCAATTCTGGCCGCCCGCCTGGGCCTGGCCTCGCTTACCGAGCAGGCCAGCGCCGGCATCGGCATCCAAACCAGCGTGTTTCAGATTGACTACGCCGCCGCCTTTCAGCAGGCGCTGGGGTTCAGCCAGCACCTGAGCGTGAGTCGGACCTGGGGGAAAAATCAGTGAACAGTTAGCAGTGAACAGTGAGCAGTGAACAATCGGCAACGAATAGCTAACGGAACACAATGAAGAAACTTTACCAGTTGGCGGTCAGCGTATGGGCGCGGGCATCGGCTAATCAGGGGCTGAAAGGCACCGGCTTCCTGGCGTTGCTCATTGTTCACTGTTCACTGCTCACTGTTAACTGTGCTCACGGCCAGGAATACGTGCGGCGTGCGCCCGACCTCGACCGGCTGACGCAGGAGTTATTCGCCGAAATTCAGAGCGACGAAGTGCCCTACGAGGACCTCTACGAAACCCTGCTGCAGTATTACCAGACGCCCATCAACCTCAACACTGCCACGCGCGAGGAGCTGCGCACGCTGCTGCTGCTCACCGAAAACCAGATTACCACGTTGCTCAACCACCGCGCTGCCAACGGCGATTTGCTGAGCGTGTATGAGTTGCAAAGCATTGAGGGCTACGACGTGCGCACCATCAGCCGCATTCTGCCTTTCGTGACGGTGCTCAGCAGCGACCGCAACGCCAGCCGCGGCACGCTCTGGCAGCGCATTGCCCACGAAGACAATAATGCCCTGTACCTGCGCTACGAGCGGGTGCTGCAGCAGCGGCAGGGCTACTCGCCGCCCACCATCTACCAGGGCCAGCCCACCTCGCGCTACCTCGGCTCGGCCGATAAGATGCTGATTCGCTACCGGGTGAGCCACACCAAGGATTTCAGCCTGGGCTTTTCGCTGGAAAAGGATGCCGGCGAACAAATTGCCTGGAACCCGCGCAACGAGCAGTACGGGGCCGACTACGTGTCGGCCCACCTGTTGCTGCAGGAGCGCGGGCGGCTGAAGGCGCTGGCGCTGGGCGACTACCAGCTGCAGTTCGGGCAGGGGCTGCTGCTGTCGTCGGGGCTGGGCGTGGGCAAGGGGGCCGAAACCATTACTACCCTGCGGCGCTCGTCGGTGGGCGTGCGGGCCTACTCGTCGCTGCTCGAAAACTCGTTTTTTCGGGGCGGGGCGGCTACCTACCAGGTGGCTCCCACCATCCAGGCCACGGCGTTTGCTTCGCACAAGAAAGTGGATGCCAACCTACAGCAGACCCTCGACTCGCTGGCGCAGTTCGACGAGTTTACCTCGGGGCTGCTCTACACCGGCTTCCACCGCACGGCTTCGGAGCTGGCCAACCGCCACCGGCTATCCGAAACCATCGGGGGCGGCAACGCCACCTACACCAGCACCGACGGCAACCTGGCCATCGGGCTCACCGGCGTGTACACGCACTACGGCACGGCCATCCTCAAGCGGCCCGAGCCCTACAACCACTTCGAGTTCAGCGGTAAGGAAAACCTGGCCCTGAGCCTGAACTACAGCTACGTGTACCGCAACTTCCTGCTGTTTGGCGAAACCGCCCGCAGCAGCGGTGGCGGCCTGGGCACCGTGAATGGCCTGCTGGCCAGCCTGGGCAGCAGCGTGGACGCGGCCCTGCTGGTGCGCCACTACGACCCCACCTTTCACACCCTCTATGGCAACGCCTTCAGCGAAAACACCCGCAACATCAACGAAACCGGCGTGTACATCGGCCTGAAGGTGCGCCCCGTGGCCAAGTGGGAAATTTCGGCCTACTACGACCAGTTCCGCTTTCCGTGGCTGCGCTACCGGGCCAGCGCCCCCACCGACGGCCACGATGCCCTGGTGCGGGTGGCCTACACGCCCACCAAAACCAGCCTGCTCTACGTGCAGCTGCGCCAGCGCCTCAAACCCCGCGACCTGAGTACCGCCGAGCTCACCGGCCTCGACCCTTTCCGGGCGCTGCCGCTGCCCGGCGAGCAGCTGCGCCAGAGCATTCTGGTGTACTACAACACGGCTGCCACCCAGCAGCTGGACCTGCGCACCCGCCTGCAGGCCCTGCGCCTGCGCGACGACACCAGCCTGGCCTGGCGCAGCGGCTTCGCCCTGGCCCAGGACGTGGGCTACCAGCTCAACCGCACCCTCAAGCTCACCGGCCGCTATGCCATTTTCGATGCCGATGATTACGACACCCGCCAGTACGTGTTCGAGCAGGACGTGCTGCTGGCCGTATCGGTGCCGGCTCTCTATGGGCAGGGTACGCGCATGTACGGCATCGCCGAAATCCGCCTCAACCGCCACCTCACCCTCTGGCTACGCTACGCCGAAACCCGCTACCGCCACCAGGCCGTGGTAGGCACCGGCCTGGAAAGCATTCAGGGCGCGGCCCGCAGTGAGGTGAAGGCCCAGCTGCGGGTGAAGTTTTAAGGGGGAAGTATAAGCTGCCAGCTGGGAGGCATCAGATGCCGCTCCTTTGCTACTTGCTCACCAGTCATTTCAGGGTAAGGGTTGAACCGACGGTAAGCTCAAGCGGAGGCTAAGGTATTGCGTTGGTTATTATTAAATTGTTGGTTATGATGATTTGCTCAAATGGAATTATGGCTTAAGAAATATTAAACCGCCGTTTTACACCCGTTCAACCCATAAAATAGTTGATTCGGCTAAATATTTAAAATATAAATAATGTAGTAGAATATTTTTGTGACACTTCCATAAGCCTACCTTTGCTGGTAAAAGTCCTCTAAAATTTTTCTGCAGATGAATCGAATTTACAGGTTTTTGGCGACCACGGTATTGCTGGCGATGGCCCTGAGCGGGCGGGGCCAGACGGTGACGGGCACCGTATTCGAAGATATAAACTACGGCGGCGGCGCGGGCCGGACCTACGCGGTGGCCAACACTGCGGCCTCGGCTTCGGGGTTTGCCTCGGGGGCCATTGGGCGGCCGGGCGTGCGGGTCGAACTGTATGATGCCGGCGGCACCTTCATTACGGCCACCACCACCGATGCGGTGGGCAACTACAGCATCGGCGGCCTCACCAATGGGACGAGCTACCAGGTGCGCGTGGTGAACTCGGCCCTGACCTCGGCGCGACCCGCAGTGGCCTCCACGGCCAGCCTGCTGCCGGTGCAAACCTTCCGCACCAACGCCGGAGTAGCCGACGCCCAGCGCGTAGGCGGCGAAAACCCGGCCCTGACCGACGGCACCGCCAATACCGGCAGCCTGGTGGTAACGGGCAGCACGGCCCCCAACAACATTGCCCTCAGCTTCAACGGTACGCCTGTATTCGCCGATGCCACCATGTACATCGATAACGTACTGGTGCTGCAGGGCGGTACGCCGCTGGCTATCAACCCCATTGGGGACCCCGGCTTTGAGGACCCTAACTTAGGAACGGGTTTTCTTTACAGCGTGCCCGTGACTGGCACCCAGCCCTGGGCCTTCACTGGAGCGGGCATTCGCGCCAACGGCAGCGGATTTGGGGTGCCCAACACGACTTTTGGCACCCAGACCGCGTTCGTGCAGAGCGGCCCTGGGGGCAGCGCAGGTACCATGCGCCAGTCATTCTCGCTGCCGCTGGGCACCTACCAGGTAAGTTTTCTGGCAGCTAACCGGGCTTTCGGGGCCCAGCAAACCATCAATGTGGTTATCAACGGCATCACGGTGCTGGCCAACGTCCAAACCGGTTCGGCCGGCTTCACCACCTTCACCACGCAACCCTTCACGGTAGGCCCCGTCTCTACGGGTGGGCAGGCGCTGAGCACCCTCAGCGCGCAGAGCGTGGCCCCGTTCATGGCCACGGCCGGGGCGGTGAGCGGCACCGATTTCGGCTTCAGCTACGATGTGGTGACGAACACCAACGACAGCGGCCAGGGCTCGGTGCGCCAGTTTTTGCTGAACAGCAACGCCCTGGGCAATGCCAGCCTGGACCAGCAGGGACAGACGGCCGGCCAGGAAACCAGCATTTTCATGATTCCGAACGGCGTGGCCGGCGGTGCGGCCCCGGCCGGCCTGCAGCGCACGCCCGCCGTGGCCAGTGGCCTGAACGGCGGCAGCGGGGCCAACCTCTGGGTCCGGCTACAGGTGCTGAGCCCGCTACCCACCATTACCGACGCGGCCACGACCCTCGACGCGACTACGCAAACGGCCAATATCCAGAACTCGAACCCCGGGCAGGTGGGCACGGGCGGCACGGTAGGAGCCACGGCCGGCACCCAGACGCCGCGCCCGCTACCATTGATTGACCGGCCCGAGGTGGAAATCTACGGCCAGAACACGGTGGCCAATGTGCTGCGCTCGGCGGCCAGCAATACGGTGGTGCGCGGCCTGGCCCTGCACGGCGGCGGCGGCGGTAACGGCGGTGCCGTAGCCCTGGCCGGCGCGCTCGATTTTGTGGTGGAAAAGTGCATGCTGGGCACCTCGGCGCTGACGATTGTGGACCCCAGTGTGCTGCAACCGAATACGACGGGCCAGTACAACGTGCAGATTACGGGCGTGAGCCGCGGGCTGGTGCGCAATAATGTGATTGCCTTCGCCAATTCTTCGGGCCTGATTTACAACGGCAACCCGGGCAGCGGCGTGGTGAGCGTGACCAGCAACGAGTTTGTGCAGAACGGCTACCGCGTGGCCGGCGGCGACAATATCACGGCCGGCGACAACGGCGCGGCCGGGGCTACCGGGCCGTTGCGCATTCGGGCCAACCTCATCCGCTCGGCCAACTCCGACGGCGTGCAGTTTGAGATTGGTTCGCTGAGCAACAATGCCGTGACGAACAACACCTTTTACGACAACGGCAACGGCGGCCTCACCATTGCCCGCTCGCAGCTCGAAGGCTCGGCCATTCTGTACCTGCAGCGCAACGGCACCCGCACGGGCAGCAACAACGACTCGATTGCCTACAACGTCATCAACCAGTCGCAGGCTTCGGGCGTGGTGGTGGGCTACGGGCAGCGCGGCACGGTCATCACCCGCAACTCGATTTACTTCAACGGCACCCCCTTCAACTCGCCCACCGGCTCGAACCTGGGCATCGACCTGATTCCGCAGGCCAACTACTACGTGGGCTCGCCCAACGCCATTGCGGCGCGCGACTACGGCAACGGCGACGGCGTGACCCCCAACAACGGGCCCGCCTCGGTGAACACGGCCTTCGGCAACGCGGGCATCAACTACCCCATCATTACCTACGCCCGGGTGGCCACACTGGCCAGCACCAGCGTGAGCGTGGGCGGCTACGTGGGCTCGGCGGCGGGCCAGACGGCATTTGCCGGGGCCACGGTCGACTTTTACACCGCCGACAACGTGCCGGCCAACAACACCGGCCAGGTGCTGGCCGGCGACGGCCGCAGCGTGGCCCACGGCGAGGGCCGAACCTACGTGGGCAGCCTCACGGCCGATGCCAGCGGCAACTTCGCGGGCACTCTGACGGTGCCGGCCAACACGCTCCCCAACGTGGGGCCGGCTTCGTCGGGCCAGTTCACGGCCACGGCCACGCTGGTACCCACTGTGGCCGCGCCGGGCACGCCCAACTACGGTACCTCGGAGTTCAGCCCCAACGTGCCCATCATCATCGCGGCCGACGTGTACGCTACCATCACGGGCGTGAGCGGCGGCGTGAATGCCAGCGCTACGGGCACGTTCACGGCGCAGTTTGGCAACCAGAGCAGCACCGGGCCGGTGCAGGCCGACAACGTGACGGCCCAGGTGCAGCTGCCGCCCGGCCTGCCGGGCGTGACGGCCACCAACGGCGGCACCTACGACAGTGCGACGGGCATTATCAGCTACGCGGGCTACACCGGGGCGGCGGGCAACAACCTGGCTTCGGGCGCGTCGTTCAGCTCGGTTATCAGCTACCCGCAGCCCATCACGGGCGCGCTGGCGGCCACGGCTACCATCCTCACCACCACCAACGAGGGCGGGCTGCTGGCCAACAACGCGGCCACGGCCACCAACGCCACCAAGCTGCTTTATGACGTGGCCACGGCCGTGTACGGCCCGGCTACCGCCACCAGCGGCAGCCAGGTGAGCTACAATGTGACCACCACCAACCCGGTGAACGCCGCCTTCCCGTCGCCGGCTCCGCTCGTGACCCAGGCGGTGAGCGTGCCCGCCGGGGCCTCCAACCTGTACGTGACCGGCGGCGGCGTGATAACCGGCACTATGGCCCTCGGCTACACCGTCACCTTCCCCACGCTGGGTGCCCTGGCCCCCGGCCAGAGCCTGACCAATACCGTCAGCTTCACGGCCCCGGCCGGCACCTCTGCGGTGACGGGCACGGTGAGCACCAGCCCCACCGACGGAGCCAGCGGCAACAACACCTCGACGGCCACCACCACCGCCACGGCCGGTGCTGGCTCGCCCGCCAACGTGTACGTGAAGATTTCGCCCTCCTCGGCCACCGTGGCCCTGAACGGAGCCGTGAGCCTGGTCGTGGAGCAGGGCAACGCCGGCCCCAACGCGGCGGCCGGCATTCAGACCATCGTGCTGCTGCCGCCGGGTCTGCCCACCAGCGGGGCCAGCGCGCCCACCCTCGCCGGCTACACCCTGAGCGCCAGCACCGCCACCACGGCCACCTACACCAGCGGAGCCAACGCGGCTACCTACAACACGACGAGTGGCGTGTTCACGCTGCCCCCGGCCGGCGCGCAGCCCTCGGGCACCACCGGCGGCGCGGCCAACAACTACACGCTGGGCTACACTGCCACCACGGCGGGCGTATTTCCGTCCACGGCCACGGTGAGCACCACCAGCCCCGACCCCGTGCTGGGCGACAACGTGGCCTCGGCCAAAGTGACGGTGAACCCCGGCGTGGCCGACCTCGGCGTGGCCCTGACCGGCCCCACGGTGGTATCGGCCACCGCGCCGCTCACTTACACGATGACGACCACCAACTTCGGCCCCGCCGATGCCCAGAACGTGGTGCAGAAGGTGAGCATCCTGGCGGGCCTGGGCCTGACCGGGCCCAACGCAGTGCGCATCAACGGGGCGCTGCCCACCAGCGTGAGCGCCGGCGTGGCCACCTACGGCAGCGGCCCCACGGCCCTTACTTACAGCGCGGTTACGGGCATCGTCACCTTCCCGGCCGCGGCCCTGCCCTTGCTGGCGGTGGGCAGCTCGGTGAGCAACACCATTACCTACCTGGCCCCGGCCAACGGCAACACCACCCTGGCCAACACCGCTTCGGTGCAAAGCAGCTCGCCCGATGCCAGCCTGGCCAATAACTCGGCCAGCGTGGCGGCTCCGCTCCAGCCGGTGGCCGATGTGCAGGTAACCCTTTCATCGTCGGGCCTGGTTACGACCAACGGCAGCGGGAGCAACCCCGTGCTGTTCGGGGTGAGCACCCTGAACAACGGCCCCAGCATCGCGCCCTCGGCCACCACCACCGTCGACCTGCCCGCCAGCCTGCCCATTACCGGCAGCGGCCCCGAGGTAGTGCGCCTGAACGGCCAGCTGCCCGGCAGCACGAGCGCCGGCGTGGCCACCTACAGCTTCCCCGACGGCAGCTCGGCTACCTACGACTCGAACCCGGCCTCGGCCACGCCCGGCCGCGTCACGTTCTCGGTGCGCAGCAACCTCACGCCCGGCGGGCCGGGCATCTCGGCCACCATCGGCTTCGTGCTGCCCACGGGCTACATCGGCCAGCTCGTGGCCACGGCCAGGGTCGTGGTGGGCGGCATTCTCGATACCGACCAGAGCAACAACATTGCCCTGGCCCAGCCCATCCTGGCCAACGCCGCGGGCTCAAACGACGTGTCGACTACTATCACGGCCTCGGCCGCCACGCTCACGGCCGGCCAGCCGCTCACGCTCACCGTCACATCGAACCCCGGGGTGGGCGCAACCGGCGTGCTGCAATACGTGCAGCTGCCCGCCGGCCTCACCAGCACCGGCGGCACCGTGCTGGTAAGCGGCGGCCCGGGCGGCTCGGTGGTCACGGGCGGCACGCTCTCGCCCAACTACGACAACAACAGCGGCCTGCTCACCTTTCCGGCCATCATCACCCTGAACGCCACGACTTCCTACTCGGTGGTTATCAGTAACGTGCCGGGCAGTGGCCCCCTGGTGGCCTCGGCCAGCATCACGGCCAACGAGCTCGACTCGGCCCCGGCCAACAACGTGTTCATTGTGCCGGTGACCATCACGCCGGCCGCGACCCTGAGCGTGACCGTGACCGGCCCGGCCACGGCCGCCGCCGGCACGGTGGTGAGTTACCTGCTGGCCGCCGTGAACACCGGCCCCACCACCGCCACCGGCGTGTCGCAGACGGTGACGCTGCCGGCCGGCATCACGGCTTACTCGCTCAATGGCGGCCTGCCCGTTGCGGTTGTGGGCCCCGGCCCCACCACCATTGCCCTCACCATTCCGAACACGCTTATCGTTGGCGCGGCCAACTCCGTGAACAGCACCGTCAGCTTTGTGGCCCCGGGCGCGGTGGGCTCGTCGTTTGCCGTGAGCAGCAGCCTGGCGGCCACCGGCCCGGCCGGCACCGCCACCGTGAGCGGCAGCCAGCCCACCACCATCAGCAGCCCACCCCCGATTGCCTACAACGTGGTGAATAGCCTGACCTCGCCCGAGGGCAACTCGGCGGTGGTGGCCCTGGCGCTGTCGGCGCTGCAGGCCCAGCCGCAGGGCCTGGCCGCCCTCCATGCCACCACGCCCTACACCGTGCTCACGCTGCCGCTGGCCAGCCAGGGGGTGCTCTCGCTGGCCGGCTCGCCCGTGACGGTGGGCCAGACGCTAACTACCGTACAGGCCGGGCAGATGAAATTTCTGCCCAACAGCGGCTTCGTGGGCAACGCGGTATTCACCTACCAGGCCCTGGATAACGGCAGCCTGCTCTCGAACGTGGCCCGCTACCTGATTCCAGTGGGTGCCGACAATGCGGCCGTGTACGCCAATACGCCCCTGAAGGGCGGCACCAACGCCTACAACAACAACGACGTGATTGCCTTCGTGATTGACCCCAACGGGGCGCTCTACAACGGCACGGGCCAGATTTACCAGCTCACCGGGGCCAACGCCGGCCAGCCCTCTACCGGCACCGTGAACAATGGCGTGCAGACGACGACGACAACGGGCGTGTTCACCAGCACCTCGGTGCCGGCCATTACCTCGCTCACGCTCCTGGGCCTTACCTTCGACCCGGCCACGGGCCAGCTTACGGTGCTCGACCGCACCAAACTCAAGGGCGGCACCTACACCCTGAACATGACCACCACCGACCTGCGCGGTGGAGTGACCACGCTACCCGTCACGTTCACCATCGGCAACTTCCCGCTGCCGGTCGAACTGGCCGCCTTCACGGCCCAGGCGCAGGACCGCGCCGCTGCCCTGCGCTGGACCACGGCCTCGGAGAAAAACAGCGCCCGCTTCGAAATCGAGCGCTCGGCCGATGGCCGCAGCTTCGACCGCCTTGGCGCGGTGGAAGCGCAGGGCAGCAGCACCACGGCTCATGCCTACGACTTCCTCGACCGCGACGCAGCCCGAACTGCCGCCCTGGTGTATTACCGCCTCAAGCAGGTCGACCTCGACGGCACCTTCAGCTACTCGCCGGTGCGCAGCGTCACCTTCAAGCCGCTGGTCCCGGCCTTTGCAGTGTACCCCAACCCAGCCCCGGCCGCCACCACCCTCGACCTGACCCGCGTGCCCGCCGGCAACTTCCACCTGACCGTGGTTGATGTGCTGGGCCGCACGGTGCGCCAGCTGGAGGCTACCGGCGAAAGCATGCGCCCCCTCGACCTCGGCGACCTGGCTACGGGCACCTACCTCGTGCGCCTAACCGGCCAGGCCTCGGATGGCAGCTTCCTGAGCCTGAGCCAGCGCCTGAGCCGCAACTAGCGCTCCGGCCGCTTCAGGGT
>JALYUI010000119.1 GCA_030853845.1 Bacteroidota bacterium
GCAGTACACGCTGGTGAGCAAGCTGAGCGGCGGCGAAAAGCGCCGCCTGCAGCTGCTGCGCGTGCTCATAAAGAACCCCAACTTCCTCATTCTTGACGAGCCTACCAACGACCTCGACCTAGGCACGCTCAACATCCTGGAAGACTTCCTGATGCACTTCACCGGCTGCCTGCTCATCGTCAGCCACGACCGATACTTCCTCGACCACCTCGCCGAGCACCTGTTTGTATTGGAGCCCGGCGGGGCCATCCTCAACTTCCCCGGCAACTACACCGACTACCGCGACTACCTCGAAGAGCGCGAAACTGAAGCCGCCTTGGTTGAGGAAGAAAAGGCCGCCAAAGCCGCCCGCGCCGCCGCCAAGCTAGCCACGCCGGTTGCCGTGAGCACGGCAGTAGCGCCGTCGCCCCAAAAGCGCCGTGCCACCTTCGCCGAGAAAAAAGAGTACGAGCAACTTGAAAAAGCCATGGCGACGCTGGAAACGGAGAAAGAGGAAATCACCAGCAAGCTGAATGGCGGCAGCGGTTCGCCGCAAGATTTTGCGGCTTGGGGGGCGCGCCTCGCAGCTGTTGAGAAGGAGTTGGAAGAAAAAGAGCTGCGCTGGCTGGAGTTGGCCGAGCTGGGGTAATTGTTCTGTCTTCTACTTGTCATGAAGAGGCCGCTACGAAATAATCGCAGTGGCCTCTTTTCATTTGCCCCCGTTTTTACTCAATAACCTCAACTTCTGCCTTTACCATAGCATTATATCGGCGGGAACCATTGGTTGGAGGAAACAGATTCCATCCCTTTTCTGGCAAATAGCGCCAGGCAATGCTCTTTCTGAATTCAAACGTGGGCCGCATAATGTGGCCGGAAGCCGTGTAATTGTCCATAGCTGGCTGCGGCAACGTGCTGGTGGGCTTTACATATTCCATGGCTACAAAATACCCGTTTTGTGGAGCAGCAATATTATAGCGGCTCAAGTCGACAGTGTACCACTCGCCGCCCTTAGTAGCTTTAATAAATACCTGCTCATCGAGCAAATCAGTATTCGGGGAATGGCTGGTGCCATCGGCCTTGTAAATATGAATGCGAAACGGCTTCATCGGGAATCCGTTTTCCCCTACATAAAACGATACTGTTCGCATTTTACCGAGTTGCTTTTGCTGCTCATTAGCTAGAAAAAAAGCATGCTGGGCACCGGGAGTTTCATCTATCTGCTCACTTTTCACGATTGGCGGAACGTCCTTATCTGTTAACGTGCGGCAAATAAGGCGTATTCCAACTCCGATATTCTCAATGTTTCGAGGTGTTAATTCCAGAGTTAAATTATTGGAATTGCTGGGTCTGATGAGCACCGCATAACGGACGTACCCGAGGGTCATAACAATTATGGAATCTTGCTTGAATGATTTTAAGTTAACAAATCGAAAATAGCCATATTCATCAGTCAACACTCCGCTATCTGGCGTACGTAATGTAATTGAAGCATAGGGAACTGGCTCTTTGTTTTTCCCATCTATTACCCGCCCACTAATTTGCGTTACCTGCGCCCGCCCAAGCAGCGGCAGGAGCAGCAGAAACAACAAGATGATTTTAGGAAGCAGTTTTTTCATACCCCAAGGTAACTGGAACATACTTTACGACCCACGCCCCAAAAGCGCCGCGCCACCTTCGCCGAGAAAAAGGAGTACGAGCAGCTTGAAAAAACCATGGCGACGCTGGAAACTGAGAAGCAGAAAATCATCGGCAAGCTGAACGGCGGCGCGGGTAGCCCGCAGGACTTTGCGGCCTGGGGCGCGCGGTTAGCGGCTATTGAAAAGGAACTGGGCGAGAAGGAAGAACGGTGGCTGGAACTGGCAGAGTTAGCCTAGTGCTGGACCTTGGTTAAATAAAACAGGCCGCTGCGATTGTATCGCAGCGGCCTGTTTTGTAGAGTGCGGGGCTTGCTCCCGCCCTAGTTGAACGGAATCGTTGTCTTGGCGCGCACGCCGGGCGGCAGCAAGCCCCGCACCCTACTTCAGTGCAGCCTTATTCTTTGTACAAAGGCACCGCAAACTGTTCCGCGTTGCTGGTGTATCGCACCAGGTAAGAACCGGCGGCAAGGCCAGTGAGGTCAAGCATCGTTTGCTGGGTGCCGGGCGCGCAGGTCACCGTGGCTACCCGCTGGCCCAGCACCGAATACACCGTAACGCTAGCCCCGCGACCGGCGGCTGGATGCACAAGCCGGCACTGGGCCGTGGTCGGGTTGGGGTACAGTTGCAATACCTGCGCCGCCGTGCGGCGCGTGCTGGTTACCACGTTGGCCTCACCCTTCACCTGCACGTTTTTCAGGGTGGCAAAACGGGTGGTTACCGTGCTCGAGCCGCAGCTGAAATACACCCGCAGCGTGAGGCGCTGCCCGGCGGCCAGCGTGAGGCCCGTGGCCCCGGCGAAGGCCAGGCGGTAGGTGGCGCTGGTGTTCGTAGTAAAAATGGGCGTCGTGAACCCGCCATTGGCCGAGCTCAGCAGGATGCCGCCAGGGCCTTTGCCACCCGTTACATCGGCCGAGTCGGTAGCAAAACCGCTGCGCGACCACACCACGGCCAGCTTGGTGTTGCTCACCGAGCCGGTAACGTAGGCATTGAACACCAGCGAATCGAGCCGTACGGCCACGCTGCCACTCGGAGCCACGGCAAATTGCTCGTAGTACGTCCGGTTCAGGTTACTGCCATTGCCGCCCAGAGCCGTCGACCAGCCCCCATCGGCCACGGGCGCAAACGCCTGGCCGTAAGTGCGCGAATAAGGCGGAATGGTGGCCGCTGCCGAGCCACTCGACACCACCAACTTGCGCAGCGTGGGCGTGCTGGCTTGCAGCGCGGTGGCGCGAACAGCCGTGCTGTCCTGGTTGCTGCGGGCCATCGGCCACCACTGCATCACCACCGATTGGGGCAATAGCGCGGCCTGCTTCTGGCCCGTGAGCGCAATGCTGACCGTGGCGGCACCGGCGCTGGCAAGGGTCAGGTTGCCCGTGTAGGAGCCCACTGGCCCCGCGTTGAGCCGCACACTCAGGGTGGTGGAAGCCACGCTGCCCGTGCTGCTTTGCGGCAGGGCCAGCGGCGTGGCGTTGCCAAACCACGTCGTCCCCCCATTAGCCGATACCTCATAACCCACGGGCGGCGTCACCGTCACGGCGGCCGTCAGGTTCTCGGCGCTCACCAGCAGGTTTTGGATGGCCGATGGCGGGGCTCCACCCTGCAAAAA
>JALYUI010000544.1 GCA_030853845.1 Bacteroidota bacterium
GCGCGCCAGCACGTTGGAGCGTAACGGCAGTTAAAAACGATGACGTGGAAGCCAGCCTGGGCTGCATTATTGCCTTAGAAGGGGTAACTGGCCTACTTCCCGGCCGCTACCTGCTGCAACCGCTGCCGTAGCAGCCGCAGGTCCTGCGGCGAGAGGTATTGCCCGTCGGCCAGCACGCCCACAATGCGTTGGGTATTGGCAATATCGGCCAGCGGGTTGGCGCTCAGCAGCACGAGGTCGGCCAGCCGGCCGGCCTGCACGGAGCCAAAATCGGCCTGCCGCCCGAAAAACCTGGCCGGGTTGAGGGTGGCGGTTTGCAGGGCTTCGAGGGGCGTGAAGCCGGCCGCCACGAAGCGCTGTAGCTCCAGGTGCAGGCTGGCCCCGGGAATCAGGTCGACGCCCGCCGGGGTGTCGGTGCCGGCCAGGAAGCCAACGTGGGCCGCGTGCAGCTTGCGCACCAGGTCGAGCTCGTGGGTTACGAAGCGGGCGCGCACCGGCAGCGGCTCCGTGTCGAGGGTGCGGGCAATGTTGGTTTGGGCTCTGGGCCAGCGCTGCGCCACCCAACTGTGCCCGGCGAAGGCCAGGTTGGGGTCCTCGCGCCAGGCAATGGAATCGACCAGCCACTGGCCCCGTTCCCAGAACAGGGTGGGGCATTGCCACACCCACGGGTGCGCCGCCAGCTGCCGGATGAAGGCGGCTTCGCGGGCCGGGTCGTAGGTGGCCAGCAAGCGGCCGGGCGACTTCTCCTGGCCCGCCACGTAAGCATCTTCGGCTGTCGAGCTGGCTTCAAAAATCCCAATCAGATGCTCGAAGGAGCGTTGGCCGGCAGTCAGGGCTTCGGAAGCGCGCACGGCATCGGGCACGTGGCCGTCCATAGCGAGGCCCACCTTTTTGGCTTCGGCCGCGATGGCAAAGTAAGCCTCGCGCGGCACCAGCGACTGCACTTTGATGAAATCGACGCCCCGGGCTTTGAGCCGGTCGACCGCCTGGCGGCCATCTTCGGCGCTGGCAATGGCAATGGAGGCTTTGTAGGGCGATTTCGGCCCGTCCAGCATCGGCCCGCTCACCACCAGGCGCGGGCCGGGCCGCCGGTGCGCGGCGATATCGGCCCGGGCTTTCAGGATTGAGTCGAGCTCGCTGCCCATGTCGCGAATGCCGGTAATGCCGTTGGCCAGCAGCAGCGGCAGTATCAGGTCGGTGCCGGCGGCGGCCGTCCCATCGAAATAAACGTGGGTATGCATGTCCCACAGCCCGGGAATGAGGTACTGCCCGGTGGCGTCGACCACCCGGCCCGTGGGCGGTTTGGCGCGGGCCGCCGGACTCACCCTGGTAATGCGGTTGCCGTTGATAACCACCGTCATGTCCGGCCGGATGTTACCCGTCGCCACATCCACCACGTTGGCGTGGATGATGGTGAGCTGTTGGGCTTGTGCCACGCCGGCCGCGAAGAGCAGGGCGATGCAGAGACGATTTGTGAACTGGGTAAAGACAGGCATAAGGGAGAATTTCGAAATCAGACAAAGCCTAACTGAATCAGCCCCAAGGCGGCTTGAAGGCCACCCTGGGGCTGATTCAGTCAACTGCCCGGCCATTATTAATGGCCGGGTGCATTTTAAAACCCGCCTGCTAAGGTAGCAGGGTCCAGCTGGTACCGTCGCGCTGCTCGAAGCCGATGAGGCCGTAGTCGCGGTCGACGTAAAGCACGGCGACGGCGGTGGCCCGACCCTGCACGGCTTTCTGCGGGTTGGTGATGCGCCACACCTGCGCGTAGCTGCGGCCGCCGCTGGCATAGTTGGTGAGCTCCGTTACCACCGGGGGCTGGGGAAATACGACGGTGGTGTAGCTGGCATCGCGGCTGGTAACCGTGGCCTGCCGCGACTGGAAATGGTAAGTCAACTCCGTGGTGGGCGTGCCGCTGTTGGTCGAAAGGTCGACGAGCCGCAGCAAGGACCCGGCATCATCCAACGATACTTCTACCGAGAAGCTGAAGCCGTAGAGCGAGGCGTAGTCGTAGGTGCTGCGGCACTCGATGAGGAGAGTTTCGCAGCCCGTGTTGCTGGAACCATAGCTCGGGGTGGTGCTCAGGCAGCTGCCCGTGAAGCTGTCGGTGAGGCCAGTGCTGCTGCGGGCCGCAAACGGGGCCGTGGTGGTGTAGCCGCACGGGGCCAGCTGCCCGAAAAACTGGTTGTACGGGGCCGGCAGGGCAATAGTGCGCTGCCTCGATACGCACCGTTCGCCGCAGCCGGCCAGCAGCAGGGCGGTGGCCGTCAGGCCGACGGTCAGGCCCCGGTGCAGCGCTACAAAAGGCCCCATTGCTCGTTGTTGGAATAGATGAAACCGACCAGCCCCTGCCCCGGCCGGAAGTAAAAGAACTGCGGCTGCACTGCAGTGGTGTAAGGCGTGCGCGAAAACTGGTACACTCCAAAAAACGTGCGCCCCGCCAGCCGAATCGAATCCAGGTACACGGCCCGGCCCTGGCCCGTGATACGGGGCTGCCGGTACGGAACCGGCACCACCGGAAACCCGGCAAAATATTCCTCATTGAAGCTCACCGCCACCAGGTCGGGCAGCGTGTCGGCCACGGTGCGGGTGAGGGGCGTGGCCCCGCCCGGCAAGCCAGGGCCCAGGTCCTTGAATAGGTTGAAGCGCAGGTCCAGGTTCAGGTTGCGGCCCTGGTAGCGCCAGCCTACGCGCCGGGCGCGGAAATGCAGCTGGCAATTCTGGTACTGCGGCGCGAGCGTCGTTTCCCGGTAGTCAGTCAGGCTGCCAGGCGCGGCGGGCAGCGTCACCGAGTCGGGCACGGCTGGCAGCGCCACCCGGTCCAGCACCGCCCGAAAGCCGTTGGAATTCACAAAACGCAACGAATCGGGAGCGGCGGCGGGCAGCCAGGCCCGCGAAGCCGGCCGCAGCGAGAGGCTGCCCTGGTAGCTGCCGGTGCAGTCCGGCATCGGGCAAACGTCGCAGTAGCGCCGGGGGCACTGCAGGCCCAGGCCCGGCAGTGTGGCCAGCAGCAGCCAGATAAATTTTCGGGTAGTCGACATGGGCAGATGAGTGGCCGGTGCGCCAAAAGGTTGCAGCACCAGCAAATTTACGTTCGACCTTTAGCCTGGCTGGACTGGCCGCTCACGTTACCCCTCGGCCCGCAGCACCTCCAGCGGCGAGCGGCGCAGCACGTCGCGGCTATTGAACAGCCCGATAACGGCCGTGAGCGCCGTGACCAGCGCCGCCAGGCCCAGCAGCGGCAGCACGGCTGGCCCGAAGCTGGCCTCGAACAGGAACACCGCCAGCGCCCAGGCCGCCAGCACCGCCAGCCCGATGCCGGCCAGCGCCGCCAGCAGCCCCAGCAGGCCGTACTCGACCAGCGTGATGCGCAGAATCTGGCGGCGGCTGGCCCCGAGGGTGCGCAGCAGCACACTTTCGCGCACCCGCTGGTAGCGGCTGATAACCACCGAGCTGCTGAGCACCAGCAGGCCGGTGAGGATGCTGAACCCCGCCATGAAGCGAATCACGAAGGAGATTTTGGCGATGATGTCGTCGAGCGTGCGCAGAATCAGGCCCAGGTCGATGGCCGACACGTTGGGAAACTGCCGCACCAGGCTTTGCTGAATGCGGGCCAGGGCGGCGGTATTTGGCGTGCGCGTCACCATTACGGCAAACTGCGGGGCGCGCTCCAGCACCCCGCCGGGGAACAGTACCAGGAAGCTGGGCTGCACCTGCCCGAGGTCGACGGAGCGGGTGCCGCCCACGATGGTGCGCATAGGCGAGCCCTGCACGTTGAAATCGAGCGTGTCGCCAACTTTAAGCTTGACGCGGGCGAGGTAGCCGTCCTCCACCGAAATGCGCGGAATGCCGTCGGGGCCAACCTTCGGCAGCGTGCCGGCCGACAGCTTTTCCGACTTGCTGAGCGTGTCGCGGTACGTCACGCGGTACTCCCGCGTGAGCGCCCAGGCCGGAATGCCGCGGGCCGTATCCTTCTTGATAACCGATACCGACTGCCCGTTGATGGCCGCCAGCCGCATCGTGACGACGGGCACGCGCTGCATCACCGGCAGCTGCTGACTTTTGAGCAGGGCCTCCACGCCGGCGCGCTGCTCGGGCTGAATATCGAACAGCACCAGGTTGGGCTGCCGGCCCCGGTCGGCCAGCTGCACGCGGCCCAGCAGCTGGGCCTGCGTCAGGAAGAGCGTGGCCAGCAGGAAAGTGCCCAGGCCAATGGACGTAACCAGCGTGAGCGTCTGGTTCTGCGGGCGGTAGAGGTTGGCCAACCCCTGCCGCCACACGTAGCCCCAGCCGGCCGGGAAGAAGCGCCGCACCGCCCCCATCAGCAGCCGCGCCAGCCCGGTGAGCGCCCCGAACGTGACCAGCAGCCCCAGCCCGAAGCCGAGCGTGATTTTCCAGTCGCGCGTCTGGGCGTAAGCGAAGCCCAGAATAAACACCCCGATTACGGCAATAACGAGCCCGCGCACCGGGTCGGGCGCGGCGGTATCGTCTTCAAAGGCCACCCGCAGCACCCGCAGCGGCGACACCCGCCGCACGCTCAGCAGCGGCAGCAGCGCAAACAGTACCGCCATTAGCAGCCCCGTCGTGAGGCCCGTGAGCACCGCCACCCACGACACGCTCACGCTGATGGTGACCGGCAGGAAATCGCCGAGCACGCCCGGCAGCAGCAGTTGCACGGCCGCCCCCAGGGCCGTGCCCAGCACCGCGCCAATCAGCCCCAGCCCGGCCGTCTGAATCAGGTAAATTAGGAGGGCCTGCCGGCCGCTGGCCCCCAGGCAGCGCAGCACGGCCACGGCGGCCAGCTTTTCGCGCACGTACAGGTTCACGGCGCTGGCTACGCCCACGCAGCCCAGCAGCAGCGCCACGAAAGCTACCAGGCTCAGGAAGCGGGTGAGGTCGGCGAAGGCCCGGCCCAGGCTCTGCTGGCGGGTGGCTACGGTTTCAGCGTCGATTTCGGCCTTGTCGAGCCGGGTTTGCAGGGGCTTGAGGGTGGCCGTCACGTCGGCCCCCGGCGCGAAGCGGTAGGCCCGGCGGTACTGCACCCGGCTGCCCGGCTGCACCAGCCCGGTGCCCGGCACCACGTCAATGGGAATAAACACGGCCGGGGCCACTGCCGAGCCCACGCCCGACTGCCCCGGCGTTTTCAGCACTCGTCCCACGATGGGGAGCACCACCCGCCCCACCTGCACCGAATCGCCGATTTTCGCACCGAACTGGGCCAGGAGGACGTCATCCACGAGTGCGCCCGGCGCGGTGCCGGGCCGGCCAAACTGCGCGGCCACCGCCTGCGGCTGCACCTGCCACTCGCCGTAATAAAAGCCCCCCGAGCGGGCGCGCACCTGCGCCAGCCGCGTGCCCCGCCCGGGCCGGAACTGCACCAGCGAGGCAAAGGCCATTTCCTGCTGCCTTTCGGTGCCCAGCTTCGTCAGAATTGGTTCCAGGGCGGGGTCGAAGGGATGGCTGGAGGAAAGCACGAGGTCGGCCCCGAGCAGCTCGCGGGCCTGGTCGGCAATGCTGCCCGCCAGGTTGTCGCCAAAGGAGTTGATGCCCACCAGCGCCGCAATGCCCAGCACAATGCTGGCCATAAAGAGCAGCAGCCGCGCCCGGCTGCGGCGGCTGTCGCGCCAGGCCATACGGAAAAGCCAGGATATGTTGGTAGAAGAAGCCGGGATAGGAGAAACTGGATTCACGAAGACAAATAAAAAATTGAATAATTCGGGGGTATCAAAAGCTGCTCATGTTTCAGCTAAAACATACCGACGAGTTGGGTGACTCTTCACTATGTTTGGCCCAACTCTTCACTATCTTTTAGGAAAACATAGTGAAGAGTTGGGAGAATGCTCCCAATGCCTGGGAAAGGCCTTTTGGTGGCGAAAAGGCAAATCCAGGCGATTTCACTTTTCCGCGACGGCCACCGGGGGGGCGGTCAGTACTTCCGCTACCACCTTGCCGCCGCGTAGCCGCAGCACGCGCTGGGTTTTGGCGGCCAGCTCCATGTCGTGCGTCACGAGCACCAGCGTGGTGCCAGCTTCGCGGTTGAGCTCAAACAGCAAATCCACTACTTTCTCGCTGGTGTCGGGGTCGAGGTTGCCGGTGGGTTCGTCGGCGAAGAGCACGGCCGGGCGGTTGGCGAAGGCGCGGGCCAGGCTCACGCGCTGCTGCTCGCCGCCCGAGAGCTGGGCCGGGTAGTGGCCGGTGCGGTCGGCCAGGCCCACACGGCCGAGCAGGGCGCGGGC
>JALYUI010000626.1 GCA_030853845.1 Bacteroidota bacterium
CTGCTGCGCCGCTTCGGCCGCCACCACCAGCGCCGCCGCGAGCTGCTGCTGCGCCGCCGCTACCAACTGCAGCTGGCCCTGGAACGGACGCTGCACCGCCAGGAGCTGCAACTGTGTCGATTAACAACGAGCAGCTAGCAATTGGCCAGCCGCACCCTAAAGTCAACCAATGAATTTGCTCATGCCCAACTGCTCATTGTTAATTGTTAATTGAAGATATGACCTACCGCGAAGCCATTGAAGAGCTGGAAACTATTCTGCGTGCCCTCGAAACTGATGCTGTTGATGTCGACGACCTCACGGCGCGGGTCGAGCGCTCGGCCGAGCTGATTCGCCTCTGTCGCCACAAGCTGCGCCACGCCGAAGCATCGCTCGACCGCGTGTTCGACTCGCTTGATGAAGAGGAGGAAGAAGATACCAGCGAAGCCGACGAGGACGAAACCGAGGAAGACGATGAAGACGAGGCCGATGAAGACGAGCACGACCATCTGTCGGGGGGGCCGGGCCGCGCGTGGTAGCTGGCGGGCCAGCGGGCAAATTATTTTCGGCCGCGCCCGCCTTCGCGAGCTAGCTGTCACCTCCGAAAACCAATGTAAATCAATAGCTTGATTTGCAACCTGCTAGCCAGACACCCTCACCAACTGCTCATACCCGCCGGCCTGCGGGCAACCTGAACCGGGTGGCGCGGCTGGCTCAGCCCGGGGTATGATACTGGCGGGGCGAACCCGCCCGGGTAAGGACCGGGGTGATTTTCCGATTCTTTTGCGCTATTTGCCGGTTGCTGCCCCCATCAATCTGCCGTGAACACCACTTTTCCCGTATTGTTTCTTGTCCCGGCGCTGCTTCTGCTGATGCTCGGGCTGGTGTGGCTGGTCATCCGGCACCAGCGGGGGCAGCTGCGGCAGCAGCAGGAAATTGCGCAGGTGCAGGAAGCTGCCCAGCAGCAGGCCCTGGCCGCCGCCCTGGTAGCCCAGGAAGATGAGCGCCAACGCATTGCCGCCGAGCTGCACGACGGCGTGGGCACCATTCTGGCCCTGGCCAAGCTCCACCTCTATGCCTCGGGCAGCCCGCCCGTGCCCGAAGCCAGCGCCCTGATTGACCAGGCCGTGGCCGAAGTGCGCCGCATCTCGCGCAACCTGCAGCCGGCCACGCTCCAGCAGCTGGGTCTGGCCCAGGCCCTGCGGGCACTGGTGCAGGCCGTACCCGTCGACAGCGGCCCGGACGTGCGCCTGGAGCAAGAAGGACCCCTGGGCCGCCTCATTCCCTCGCACGAGCTGATGGTGTATCGCATTGCCCAGGAGTTGCTGGCCAATGGCCTGGTGCACGCCGAAGCCGGCCACATTGTGCTGCGGGTGCAGGCCTCGCCCGGCCTGCTCACACTCATCTATACCGACGATGGCCACGGCTTCGACCTGGCCTCGCTCGAAGAGCTGCCCCCGCCCGGCCCCCACGGCCAGTCGGTAGGCATGGGCCTCATCAACCTGCGCAGCCGCGTGGGCGTGCTGGGCGGGCAATTAAATTATCATTCCGAACCTGGCGTTGGAACCCGCGTGCAGGCCACGCTGCCGGTAATGTTACTGCCGGCCAGTCCATCTGCTTCTTCTCTTAATTTTACATCATGAATAATCCTACTGCCGCCGCGTCCGGAACCCCTGCCGTGCGCCTGGCCATCGTCGACGACCACATCCTGTTTCGCAAGGGGCTGCGGGCGCTGCTCAGCGGCTACGCGGGCATTGAGGTGGTGTGCGAGGCCGGCAACGGCCAGGAACTGCTGGAGCTGCTCGACCAGGGCAGCCGCCCCAACGTCATCCTGATGGACATGCAGATGCCCATTCTCGACGGCCTGCAAACCACCCGCCTGCTGCGCACGCAATTCCCCGACATGCGCGTGGTCATCATCTCCATGCACGACGACCCCTCGCTGGTGAGTACCGTACTGGCCGAAGGTGCCCACAGCTACCTCGTGAAAAACACCTCGCCCGAGGAAATGCGCGGGGCCGTGCTGGCCGCCGCCGCCGCTGGCGCGCGGTAGCCTTTTGCCTCACAGGCTGGCAGCCCAAAAACGGAACGTCATGCTGAACGCAGTGAAGCCTCTCTGCCGCTATAGTAATTTGATTTACTACTGCGGTAGAGAGGCTTCACTGCGTTCAGCATGACGTTCCGTTTTTGGGCTGCCAGCCTGTGAGGCAAAAGGCTACCGCGCGCCAGCGGCGGCGGCGGCCA
>JALYUI010000668.1 GCA_030853845.1 Bacteroidota bacterium
TGCCAACGCCGCGTAGCCACCCAGCGCCAGCAGCGGCAGTGCCGCCGCCAACTGCCAGAGCAGGGATACCAGCCCTAGCAGCTCCAGCGGCAGGGCCACGCTAGCCGCCACCATTTTGGCCCGCGCCGCGCCCTGCTTCACCACAAACGTGCGTACCCCGGCCCGCCGGTCGGCCGCCTCATCGCCCAACTGATGCCACAGAATATTGCGAATGCCCGCCCCCAGCGCCCAGCCGCCCACGGCCAGCAGCCAGGCCCCGGCAGCCGGCCACCCCGCCCAGGCACTCAGCAGCACGGCCGTAAAAAGATGCGGCAACAGGTGCGCCCCAGCCGCATCGGCCAGCACGCCGGCGAGTCCCCGCACCTTCAGGCGGAAAGGTGGCAGCGAATACAACGCGTAGGCCAGCCAGGCCCCGCCGTAGAGCAGGCTGCCCAGCGGACTGGCCCGCCAGAAATACCCTCCGAAACCCAGCCCGGCCACCACGCACAGCCCCAGCGCCCCGGTCACAAAACCCGCCGACTTATGAGCCAGCCGGTTGGTTTTGCCCGCCGCCGCATCATCGGCCCGGTCGGTCCAGTCATTGAGCAGGCTCACGAAGGTGGCCCCCACCGTGCTGGCCAGCAGCAGCAGCAGCACCTGGGGCAGCAACGGGGCCAACGGCACCCGCGCCAGCACCACCGTGGCGTAGGCCGTGCCCAGCAAGGGAGCAAATTTGTAGGCCCACCACTCGCTGGCCCGCGCCAGACGCAGGCCCGTGGCCACGCGAACGGGAGTAGAAACTAGTTCTTTTAGCATGCCAACGGGTCATTGAGCCTGGGGCGCAAGTTACCGTCAATGTCCGAAACCATTTATTCGTCGCAGTCGCCCCTGGGCACGCCCCGCGCCTTTCTGCGCCAGTTGCGGGCCGATGCTGGGGCCAGCTACCGTATCGTGGGGCAGCTTTTTGTGCGTAATTTGAAAATCCAGGCCCGCCAAAGTCTGCTGGGCTACGCCTGGCTGCTGCTGCCGCCGCTGGCGGCGGGGCTAGTGTGGATAGTGCTGGGCCGGGCCGGGGTAATGCGCGGCGCACCGGTGGGCATTCCCTACCCGGCGTTCGTGCTGGCGGGGGTGTTTTTGTGGCAGAGCTTCGTGGAAGCACTCAACTGCCCGCTGCAACAGCTGGGCAATCAGCGGGCCACGCTGGCCAAGGTGCGGGTGCCGCACGAGGCGTTTGTGGCGGCGGGTGGCCTGGTGGTGGCTTTCAATGGCCTGCTGCGGCTGGGGGTGCTGCTGGGCGTGGTTGCCTGGTTCGGGGTGCCTTTTACGGGGGCGCTGCTACTGGTACCGCTGGGTGGGGCGCTGCTGCTGGTGCTGGGCCTGGGCCTGGGCTGGCTGGTGGCGCTGCTGGGCTTGCTCTACGCCGATGTAAGTCAGGCCCTGACCATCGGGCTTAATATGTGGTTTCTCATTACGCCCATCGTGTACCAGCCGCCGGCCGGGATGGCCCACTGGCTGCGCTTCAACCCCGTGACGCCCCTGCTCACCACCACGCGCCATTGGCTGCTGGCCGGGCCGGTAGCTCCGGAACCCGGTTTTTGGCTGGTGGCGGCGGGGGCCGGAATTATCTTTATCGGCAATTGGCTGGCCTACCGGCTGGCCCAGCCTCACCTCGTTGCCCGACTCTGATTATGCTTGCTACCACCCGTGCGGTGCTGGCCCGCTATGCGCCACCATTCGCCAAATCACTGGTCCGCCGCGCCTGGCAGCGCCTGCGCGGGCTGCGCCGCGCCGCGCCGCGCCATTTGTTCGTGTTTGGGGGCCGCACCGAGTACTGGCCGGGGGCGGGCCGCGAGCTTTTTGCCCGCGAGCCCGCCTTCCGGGCGGCCATCCTGGAATGCGAGCGGATAACGACGCAGGTGTTGAGCGGGCCTTCCCTACTGCGGCAGTTTGCGGGGGAGCCCGACCCCGGTTTTTTAGCGGATGAGCGGCGGGTGATGCACACTAGTACCGTGATGCAGCTGGCGCTGGTGGACTTGTGGTGCGCCCACGGCGTGGAGCCCGAGGCCGTGCTGGGCGTGAGCCTGGGCGAAATCGCGGCCGTGTACGCCGCCGGGGGCCTGAGCCTGCTCGACGCCCTGCGCGTGAGTGCCTGCTATTACACCATCAGCGAGGTAGCGGAGGCGGAGTATGCGGTGCTGGTGGTGGGAGCCGGCTTTGCGGCCTGCACCCAGCTGGTCGCCAGCGGCCCGGCCGGGATGTTCGTCGTGCTGGTGCTGGATGCGGGCTGCTGCTTCGTGTTCTGCACCCAGGCCCAGGTGGTGGCGGCGCAAGCCCACCTGGCGGCGCACGGCACCAGCTGCATCCGGCTGCAAACCGCGCCCATGCCGCCCTACCACGTCATTGGCCTGGCCCAACACATCGACCGCCTGCGCCTGCCCCTGCGCGGCTTGCAGCCCCGGCCCACCACCCGGCCGGCCTACCTGAGCACGGTGGGCCGGCTGGTGCCCGCCGGCACCGTGCTGGGTGCTGATTACTGGCTGGCCCTGTGCCAGTACCCTGTGAACGTACACGGTGCCCTGACGGCCGCCCTGGCCGATGGCTACCGCCTGCTTACCCCCATCGGCACGCACCCGTTTCCGTATTTCCAGGGGCCGCAGGCACCGAACCGCCTCGGCGAGGCCCGCCTGCTGGGGGGCCTGCAGGAGGGTGGCGACGAACAAGCGCTGTTCGAAAGCATCCGGTGGGAGCTGAAGCAGGCGCGGGTAGTTATGCGGCCTGCCGGACCCGCGACGGCCACGGAGTTTGCCCGGCAGCTTCGGTTTCGACACCTGGACGTGATAGCAGACCCTTACCCGGGCTTTGCCTTTCTGCGCCGGCACGGGGCCTTGCACCAGCTCGCCCCCGGCGAAGGCTGGCTGGTAACCGACTCCGACATGGTGGCGGACATTCTGCGGCAGCCGCTGCTGTTTTCGAGCAACACGCTATCCGAATTCGACACCGAGCTGCTGGGGGCCGACCCGCCCATCCATACCGCCAACCGGGCCATTTTTCAACCCTTTTTCTCGCCCCGCGAACTGTCCAGCCTCAGCGACTACTCGGCCAGGATGGTGCAGGAGCTGGGCGCGGCCCTTCCCCGCCGGGCTTCCTTTGATTTCGTGACGGACTTTGCCATTCCGCTCACCCAGGCGGTGGGCGGGCGCTTGCTGGGCCTCGACCCGGCCGAGCTGGAAAAGCTCCAGAACTGCCTGCCCGGCCATACCTACGAGCTGAACTACTTTGCCGAGCTGACGCAATACTTCGAGGATTATTTCAACCACCGGCAAGCTCCGGCGGAACCGCCGGTGCTGCTCGACAACCTGCTGGCCCACGTGCGCGACGGCAGTATCAGCCAGCCGGCCGCCGTGAGCCTGGCCAAAACCATGTGGCTGGCCGGCATTGCCACCAGCAGCATCCTGATGGCCAGCGCGGCCCACTACCTGCTCACCCACCCGGCCACGATGGCCCAGCTGCAGGCCCAGCCGGAGCTGGTGGATGCTTTCGTAGAGGAAACGCTGCGGCTGCAGCCGCCCCTCATCAGCATTTCCCGCGTTACGACCGCGTCCGTTACCCTGGGTGGCAACGAACTGCCGGCGGGTACCACGCTGGTGCTGAGCATTGGCGCGGTGAACCGCGACCCGGCCCGCTTTCCCAATCCCGATGAACTGGACCTGAGCCGCCGCCCCACCCGCCACCACAGCTTCGGCGGGGGAATTCATGCCTGCATGGGGGCCCACCTGGCCCGGCAGGAGGCCCGGCTGATGGTGCATTGGCTAGTGGCGCAGGGGCCGGCGCTGCGCCTCGCCACGCCCTTTGCCCTGCCCCAATACTACCCGCATCCGGTATTCCGGGCGCAAGCCCACCTCTACCTGACTTTGCAGCCCCCGCTGCCCGCCTGATGTCCGATTCCCCCGCCGTGGTTACGGTTCGTAACCTGTCCAAAAAATTCTGCGCCGAATTCCGCACCTCACTCTGGTATGGCCTGCGCGACATTGTGGCCGAAGCCTGGCCCGGCCCGCCACTCGGCGCGGGCCGCCTGCGCCGGGCCGAGTTCTGGAGCTTGCAGGACGTGTCGTTCGAGCTGCGCCGGGGCGAGGCGCTGGCCATCATCGGCGACAATGGCGCGGGCAAAAGCACCCTGCTCAAGCTGCTCAACGGTCTCATCAAGCCCGATGGCGGCAGCATCCGGCTGCAAGGCCGGGTGGGCGCGCTCATCGAGTTGGGCGTAGGCCTGGACCCGGTGCTGACCGGGCGCGAAAACATTTTTCTGCGGGCCGCCCTGCTGGGCGTGGGGCGGGCGCAGGTGCTGCCGCTGCTGCCCACCATCATCAATTTCACGGGGCTGGGCGCGGCCATCGAAATGCCGGTGCAGTTCTATTCGTCGGGCATGACGGCCCGGCTGGCCTACGCCGTGGCCGCCCACCTGCACCCCGACGTGCTGCTGGTGGACGAAGTGCTGGCCGTGGGCGACCTGGACTTCCAGCGCAAGTGCCTGAACCACATGCGGCAATACCTGGCGGGCGGCGGCTCGCTCATTCTGGTATCGCACCAGCCCCACCACATGCAGGCCGTGTGCCAGCGCGGGCTGGTGCTGGAGAAAGGCCAGGTGGCTTTTTCCGGGGCCATTACTGATGCGCTCGACTATTATTTCAACCACCAACCTCCGGCCGCTACGGTCACCCACGCCTCATCTGCCCCCGCTGCGGCCCAGCCCATTGCCATTGAGACCGTCGCGCTGACCGGCCCCGGCCCGGCGATAGAACCCGGCGACGATGTAACGGTGAGCCTGACGTACCGCTCAGCCACGGCCCTACCCAAGGTGTGCTGGAGTTTCAGCCTGCATACGGCTGACGGCTTGGTGTGCGTGGCGGCAGCTTACCCTCCCACGTCGGTTACGCTGGCTGCAGGCCGCCACGAGCTGCGTTGCCGGGTGCGCGGCCTGCCCCTGGTAGCTGGCAGCTACTTGGTGAAAGCCACCCTGTTCGAAACCGACCCGTTGCAGGTATTGGCCCTGTGGGGCTGGGAAGATGCGCCGGGCCGACTGCACATCGTGGCACCCGCCAGCCGCGAAAAAAACCTTCAGCACATGCTACAGCAATTGATTTCGCTCGACGTGGAATGGACCATCTGACCCCGCCCCCAACTGCTGCCACCCTGGCCCTGGCCATTGACCGGGGCCTGACCTATTTGCAGCAGCACCAGTACCCCATTGGCGAATTTTGCTGCTACATTGCCGCCGATGAGCCCATGCTGGGCTGGTGCGTCACCGAAAGCACGGTGTTTGCCACGATGGTAGTGGCGGCCTGCCTGCTGCCGCTGGCCCAGCAGCCGGTGGCCGATGCCCTGATTACCAAGGCCACCGACTACCTGCAATACCAGATGCACCGGGGCGGCGTGTGGCCCGTATTCTCAGACCGCCACCCCTGGCACCGTCTGGTGCCCTATGACGCCGACAGCCTCGCCTATGCTTCGGCCCTGCTCCGGGCCAGGGGCATAGCCTGTCCCCGGCCCACCAACATCCCGCTGTTGCTGGCCAACCGCACCCGGCAGGGCCTGTTTTACACCTGGTTTTTGATTCGCGGGCGCTGGCAGCCCAACAAAACCCACTGGCGGGTATCGGTACGCGAAGTCCTGCAGCCCGTCACCAGCTTCCTGTTCTGGCGTACCAACGAATGCACCCGCGCCGATGTCGACATGGGTATCAACGCCAACGTGTTGTATTATCTCGGCGACGTTCCGGCCACCCAGCCTATCATTGCCGAGCTGCTGCGGGTGATTGCCGAACACCAGGAAGGCAATTGCGACAAATGGTACCGCAACCCGTTCACCATCTACTACCTGATTTCGCGGGCTTACCAGTCGGGCATCGGGCAGCTGGAACCGGCCCGGCCGGCCATTTTCGAGCGCATCAAAGCTACCGCGCAGGCCAGCGGCCAGCTGGGCCAGTCGGTTTTGGACACCGCTATTGCCATTACCACGCTGCTGAACCTGGCCTACCGTGGCCCGCTGCTGGACGCGGCCGTGGGCTTCCTGCTGCGCGAGCAGGCTGGCCCCGGTCACTGGGTCCGCTGGCTGTTCTACTACGGCGGCCCCAAGCTGCTGCAAGGCTGGGGCTCCGAAGAAATTACCACCGCCTTCTGCCTCGAAGCCCTGGCCCGCTACCGCGACCAGCCCGCCCAAGCCACGCCTCCCGCCTAAACCTGGAAACATCATCCGCTAGCCGAACGCTATGAAGCAGCACCTACCGAAAATCGACGTGCTGCGAGGCATAGCCATTCTGCTGGTTTTCAGCTACCACGCCTTGCTAGTCGTGTTCGGCGACTTTGAGGTGCTCGACTTCACGCCCTGGTGGCTCTGGGTTAATTTCGGCCATTATTCGCCGGCCCGGCTGGCGCTGGCCCTCACGCCGGGGGGCATGGGCACGCAGGGCGTGACGCTGTTTCTGGTCATTTCCGGCTTTCTCATCCACTGGGGCTACCTGAAAAGCGGGGCCAGCTTCCGGGCCGGGGAGTTTTTCAGCCGCCGGTTCTGGCGCATCTACCCGCCCTACCTGGTGGCTCTGCTGCTGTTTGGCTTTACCCTCGGTTTCGGCGGGGGCCGCAGCCTGCTCGCCCACCTCACGCTCACGCACAACCTGTCGGACCAGACGTTTGCGACCATCAACCCTTCTTTCTGGTCGTTGGCGCTCGAAGCTCAGCTCTACC
>JALYUI010000131.1 GCA_030853845.1 Bacteroidota bacterium
CGGGGGTGGTGAATTCGTTGAACGATAGACGAACGAGAATAGCGCTAAGGTTAAGCAGGTAGTCGTTCCTGCATCGTTCAACGACTTCACCACCCCCGCTGATGCTTCGCAAAAACTCCCATCCTTAAAAAGGTGATGAGTTACCGTTCTATCCGACCACGGCGTGAGTATGCACGTTCTGATTGATTTCATCCGACTCCACTTCTCCATCGCGCAGGCGCACGATACGGTGGGCGTAGCGGGCAATGTCCTCCTCGTGCGTTACCATGATAATGGTGTTGCCCTTCGAATAAAGCGCCTCGAACAGGTCCATTATTTCGTGGCTGGTTTTCGAGTCGAGCGCGCCGGTGGGTTCGTCGGCCAGCAGCACGCTGGGGTTGTTCACGAGGGCGCGGGCAATGGCCACACGCTGGCGCTGCCCGCCGCTCAGCTCGTTGGGGCGGTGCGAGGCGCGGTCGGCCAGGCCCACGGCACGCAGGCTTTCGAGGGCGCGTTCGGTGCGCTCGCGCTTGCTCAGGCCAGCGTAGATGAGCGGCAGGGCCACATTGTCGAGGGCCGAGGCGCGGGGCAGCAGGTTGAAGCTCTGGAAAACGAAGCCAATTTCCTTGTTGCGCACCTCGGCCAGCTCGTTGTCGCTCATGCGGCTCACGTCCTGTCCGTTCAGAATGTACTGCCCCCGGCTGGGCGTATCGAGGCAGCCTACGATGTTCATCAGTGTCGATTTGCCCGAGCCCGACGGCCCCATAAACGCCACGTACTCGCCCCGCGGAATCTTAATGCTCACCGAGCGCAACGCGTGAATAGACTCGTGGCCCATCACGTAGGTTTTGGCGATGTCGGTGGTTTCGATGACGTTCGGATTCATAGTCTGAAAGCGGAAAAGCTGATTACTGCGAAGAAAGCCCCGTCTCGCCGGCAAAGGACGCGGCCGCCACCCGCCGGGCTGCCTGGTGCGCGGCATATTCAGCCGCTAAAGTAGCATAAGCTGCCGCCGGCAACCGCTGCCGCAACCGCCCCAGCGCTTCAGCTGCGTATTCGCTCAGGCCGGCATCGGCGGCGGCCAGCACGTAGGCTCGCAACAGCTCCAGCGACTGGGGGTTTTCACTCAGCCCCGCTCGCAGCGCTTCGTAAGCCGGCTGCGACTGCCGCTGCTGCCGGAAAAAGCCCGCCGCCGCCAGCACCGCCGCCTCGTTGAACGGAGCCTCACGCACAATGCGCTGGTAGCTGGCCGTAGCCGTTTTCACATCGCCCCGGGCTGCGGCGGCCTGCGCCGCTGCCCGCCAGGCAGACCCGATACGGGCTTTAGCCGCAGTTGCCGGAAATTTTCCTGAAGTCGCCGCCAGCAGACGCTGCGCCCGCTGCCCCAGCCGCTGCTGCGCCGTATCGGCCGAAGCCAGCAGCCGCGCCGTGGCCACTCGCACCGAGTCAGGCTGGCCGGCCTGGGCCAGCGCATACAAGCGCATTTCGGCGGCGGTATTTGCGCCATGTGCCGCCGCAAAAGCCAGTTGGTCGGCAGCCGTGGCACACTGGCCCTGTTGCAACTGCCACAGCCCCAGCAGCTGTTGGTAGTAAGCGACCGTGGCCGAAGTGCCCGAAGCCAGCGGCAGCAGCAGCTGCCGGGCCGGCAGCTCCTCGCCGCGCGCGTGGTGCCCCAGCGCCTGTAGAAACTGGAGCTGCTCGTAGTAGTCGGCATTGGCCGGGTGGCTGGCCAGCTGGCCTAGGCGCTTAAACAAAGCAGGCGTGAGCTGTTCGGGGTGGCGCGAGAGGGCCAGCAGCACGCCGTGGTAAAGCAGGGCGAAATCGGCCGCATCCAGCACCAGCGGGCCGCGGCCGGGTGCGGGCAGGGCCACGCTACTGCTCGACTGCGACCGCAGCTCCAGCAGCGCCAGGTTGCTGAGCAGGGCCGTTTCCGTGGACTTCGGGGCGGGGCCAGCGGCCTTCTTCCGGGCCTCGGCCAGCAGGTTTTCGCTCAGCAAAAAGCCCAGCTGGTTGGTGCGGCTGGGGTAGCTGCCGGGGGCCAGCTGCTCGGCTTTGTCGAGGTAGAAGGCCACCGAATCGGTGAGGGCCGTGCGGGTGAACAGCTGGGCCAGGTCGCCGGCCAGCGGGGCACTGCGGGGCTGCCCGCGCAGGCCCTTGCGCAGCACGTCGAGGCCCTCAAACAGGTCGTCGGGCTCGTTGTAGCGCGAGGCTAGCCGCACCGACACCTTCTCGCTGGGGCCGCGTAGCAGCGCCCGGCGCAGGGCATTAATTTCGTTCTGCCGCTGCAGCCGGAAACGGTAGAGCGCCGCCCGGCCCAGCTCGGCGTGCAGGTTGAAGCGGTAGCGTACGTCGCCGCTTTCGGCGTAGTAGCGCTCAGCTAGGCCGGCCAGGGCCAAGTCGTCGGGGTTGGCCTCGCTCTGCTGCCGGGCGAGGTCGCCGAGCAGGTTGAACTGCCCGGCCAGCACCTGGTCGGTCAGCGGAAAGCTCTGGCGCGACTGCATAAATACCAGGCCGCCAATGGCCAGAATATACACGGGGTACATGGGCAGCCGACGCGGCTCAAACACCACCCTGTACACCTGTAACCGCTGTTTTATTAGTGGCCCGAAGTTCATCAGCACATACAGCAGAAAAGCCCCGCCCAGCAGCGCCAGCGCCGCCCCCGTAAAGCTGCGCGCCGCCACCAGCAGGGGCGTGTTGGCCGTGGCCAGCGCGTAGCCCAGCGCCCCGGCCGCCCCCAGCACCGCCAACGGGTACAGCTGGGCCGCGCCTGTGGCATAAGGCACCCAGGTGCCGTAGCTGGGCGCGCGCAGCCGCAAACCCAGCCAGCCAGCCGCTACGGCCGGCAGCAGCAGCGCCAGCGGGTCGAGGTGCAGCCCCCAGCCCAGTTCCAGCTGGCCATTGTTCCATACATACAGCAGCAGGGTACCCAGGTACAGCCCGCTGGCCGCCAGAAACGGCAGCAACCCGAAGCGCCCACCCGGCTGCCCAGCCTGAGTATTGAACCAGAGTAGCGCCCGCACGTTTTCAATGCCCACCCACAGCACCACCAGCGCCACCAGCACTGCCCCACCCGGCGTGGCGTAGGCGGCCAGCTGCAACACGGTTTCGGCGGGCGGCAACTGACTCTGCGTCAGCAGCACTGCGCTCAACCCGGCCACTATAAGGCCCATAATGGTAGCCCGCATCGGCAGCCGCATGGCTTCGGCGAAGGCGTGCAGGCCGTAGCCCGCTCCGCCAATCGCACCCAGCAGCAGGTACAGGAAATACCGCTCGCTGCTGCCAAACAGCCCCAGTGCCTCGGTATTCAGTGACAGCAGAAAGAAGATAACCGGCACCATGCCCACCACAAACGGCCCGCGCGTGAGTGTGCTCGCCACTGCCACCCAGCCCGCCAACGCCACGGCCAGCAGGCACAGCATCGCCGCCGCCGCCGTGGGTTGGGTAAAGGGGCCGCCCACGTCGTGCGTCAGGGTGGTAATGAAGCCGCTGGCCTGCACCGGTAGGCGCACCGGCCCGGCTGCCACACTATCGAGCACCAACGCAATAGGCTGCAGATGCGGCACCGTGCGCAGCGGCATAGTCGCGGCTTCGCCCGTGAAATAAAAATAAACCGCCAGCCCCACGGCCAGCGCCGCCAGCCCGGCCAGCCCGGTGAGCCGCGTGGGGCGGACCGGCGCTTGCAGCGTCCTCAACTAGTCGAGCACTTTGGGTACCCGGAAATAATCCGAATCCTTGCGCGGTGCGTTGCGCAGGCCGTCCTGGTGGCTCACGGTGTTGCGGGCCTCGTCGTCGCGCAGCACGTTGATTTCCTGTGACAGGTGCACCAGCGGTTCTACGCCGGTGGTATCAAGCCCTTCAAGCTGGGCAACGAAGTCGAGAATATTGTTCAGGTCGCCGAGCATCTGCTGCTCGCGGGTAGCGTCGAATTCGAGGCGGGCCAGATGGGCCAGGCCGCGCAGGGTTCCAAGGTCGGTGCTCATTGAGGTAAAAGTTACTGGTTTCTGGTTGCTTGTTCCTGGTTGCTGGTTTGCCCGGGAGCTTCCTTTCCGGCGTTCTGGACTTATTGAGAAACGGCGACGAGGGGCCAGGAGAAACGCTGGCAGCGGAAGTTACAGGGAGTTCAGCCGTTAAGAGTTGGCGGGCAGCGGCTGGTCCGTGGCCGGGCCGGCAGCCGCTGCTGCACTGGCTGCGGCTAGTGCTGCCCGGGGAGCCCGCCAGCTGCTGGGGCCGGGCTTTTCGGCCCCCTCGGGCAGGAAGTCGCCGGTCAGTAGGGCGGCTACCCGCGCCTTCAGGGCTGGAACGTCGGCCAGGGTGAGGCCAGCCGTGGAGATGGGCGCATGGAAAACGATTTTCAGCCGGTGCCAGCGCACCCGCAGGCTCTTTTCCACATCGGGCATAAACATATGGTTCAACGGCATGCCCACCGGCACCAGCGGCACGCCCGCCTCAATGGCCAGCTGGAAAGCGCCATCGAGCAGCGGCAGCAGCTCTTTACCAGGGCGCGCCGGGATGCGGCCCTCGGCGAAGATGGCAATGCTTTTGCCGGCCGCCAGCCCGCGCCGGGCCGCCACCACGGCGCGGCCCCGGCTCACGGCGCTGCTGCGGTCGACGGTAACGTAGGACCGGCCAAACATCGGACCCCATACCGGCACTTTCGCCAGCGAGGCCTTGCCCATCATGTTCAGGTAGCCCGGAATGTACTTGAACAGCATCATGATATCGATATAGGAGCCGTGGTTGGCCACATACACGCAGGGGCGCGGGTTGGGCACGGCACTTTCGCGCACCACTTCTACTGGCACGCCCCACATAATTATCGACAGCCACGACCAGAACCGGTTAAACCGGTGCACCATGAACTCGCCGCCCGGCCGCCGGCTGAAAAACCATTGCGGCAGCACTATCAGCACGAAGGGCACGATGAACCAGAACACGGCCCAGATGGTGTAAAGGCGATGGCCGAGGTAACGAAACAGGTGGCGCATATTAGCAAAGGTAGTTTCTGGTTGGTAGTTGCTGCGACTGCGCGAGTAAGCGCACTAGCTACCGGCGGGCAGCCAGCACCTTCTCGGCTTTCAGCAGGCCCGCCACACTCACGCCGTCGGTAATGCGGTCGTCCATTACCATTTGCACGGCTTCGGCCAGCGGCAGCTTCCACAGGTGCAGGTCTTCGGTTTCCTCCGGCTCCACCTCGCCCATCGTCAGGCCTTCGGCCAGAAAAACGAAGCCTTCCTCATCAGTCACCGAATTCGAGGTGTGCAGGCGTGCTATGCGCGTCCAGTAGGTGGCGGTCAGGCCGGTTTCCTCCCGCAGCTCACGCTGCGCCGATTCCAGGATGTCGAGTTCGACCGGGCCGCCACCCATCGGAATTTCCCAGCTGTATTCGCGCAGCGGATAGCGGTACTGCCCTACCAGCCAGGTGTTGCCGTCGCCATCGACCGGCACAATGCCCAGCGCTTTATTCTTCATAGTGACTACCCCGTAAATGCCCCGCCCACCACCCGGATTAAGCACCGCATCTTCGCGCACCGAAATCCATGGGTTATGATATTTTATTTCGGATGACAGCGTTTGCCAGGGGTTGTGGCTTTCGTCGATAATCGGAGGGGATGGCATGGACATGAGCAACTTTTTTAGCGGATGAGCAGGCACAAAAGTACGCTTTGGCCCGAACACACCCCTCATCGCTCGCCGGCCAAACAGCTCCATCCGCCGTCTCAGATAAGTCATTCGTCGGCAAAATTGGCCAGTCTGTCAAAAAATACTTGCGCACCCCAACTGAAAAAGCATATCTTTGACCCATAAGTACCCCCGCACGGGCTGGAAATGTGGAAAGGAAGGACCTCTCGTGCGGCGGCGCTCTGACCTGAAAGGTGGGGTAGACACCTTTCAACGTTGGACCCGCCACTTTAAGGTCGTCGCATTCGTGCGGCGACCTTTTTTGTTTTTGGCCTTTTTCGTGGCCCAAGGCCCCGGGCCTAACCCCGCCCCGTCGGTTCCCGTATGAATTAAGCAAGTTGCCGTCAACTTTCCGGCTGCCTGAGATTCTCTCTATGTCCACCAACTCCAAAAAGCCCACCGATACGCCCAATAAGAATACTGCCGGCGACCCACTCCTTACCCTGCACTATGCACAGGCCGAGGCCGAGCTGGCCAAAACCACCGGTGGCCTGGGTCCCACCACCAACGTTTACGTGACTGACGAGGAAGAAGAAAACATCGATGAGGCCATTGCCCCGCGCGACAGCCAGGGTTTCATCCGGGGCGAAAGCGAGCCCGGAGTTATCGGCAGCAACGCCGGCGACCACAAATAGCGTTATCGGCCCTTGGCCAACCACACCCCTCCCGGCCCCGCCGGAGCCCGTTAGC
>JALYUI010000687.1 GCA_030853845.1 Bacteroidota bacterium
GCCCTGGCCGACTCGGTGCGCAAATCGGGCCTGACCGAGGCCGAGAAAACCACTCTCACCGACCGCATTGCCGCCACTCGCGCCGCCGTGCTGGGCTACGTGGGCTTCCTGCAAAAGCAGGTTTTGCCGGCCGGCGGATTTCGCTCGTTCCGCATCGGCAAAACCCTGTTTGAGCAGAAATTTGCCTACGATATTCAGTCGCGCTTCACGGCCGCTGAAATCTACCGGGAAGCGCTGAAGCACAAGGCCGACCTGCTGCACGACATGGGCCGCCGCGCCGCCCGCCTGTTCTCCAAATACTTTCCCGGTCAAAAAGCCCCGGCCGATACCCTGGCCCTGATAACCACCGTTATCAACCAGCTCACCCTCAAGCATGCCCCGCGCGAAGGCTTCGTGGATGCCGTGAAGCGCCAGATTCCGACCTTGGTGGCTTTCGTGAACGAGCACAAATTGCTGACCCAGGACCCCAGCAAGCCGCTAGTGGTGCGTGAAACCCCGCTCTACATGCGCGGCAGCGGGGCCGGAGCCAGCGTATCGGCCCCCGGCCCCTACGACAAGGGTGCCAATACCTACTATAACGTGGAGCCCCTGCCCGCCGACTGGACGCCCGCCCAGGCCGAAAGCTACCTGCGCGAATACAACGACTACACCCTCCAGATTCTCAACATCCACGAAGCCATTCCCGGCCACTACACCCAGCTGGTGTACGCCAACCGCTCGCCCTCGCTGGTGAAAAGCATTTTCGGCAACGGCGCCATGATTGAGGGCTGGGCCGTGTATGCCGAGCGCATGATGCTGGAAAGCGGCTACGGCAATAATTCCGACGAAATCTGGCTGCTCTGGGACAAGTGGAACCTGCGCTCGACCCTGAACACGATTATCGACCACGCCATTCAGGTCGATAACGCTGCCGAAAAGGACATTGTGGCCCTGCTCATGCGCGACGGTTTCCAGCAGGAGGCCGAGGCGCGGGGCAAATGGCTGCGGGCCACGCTCAGCCAGGTGCAACTCAGCAGCTACTTCACGGGCTACACCGAAATCTACGCCCTGCGCGAAGAGCTGAAGCGTAAAGAAGGCCAAGCCTTCGATTTGAAAAGCTTCAACGAAAAGTTTCTGAGCTACGGCAGTGCACCGGTGAAATACATTCGGGAATTGATGCTGGCCCCGGCGACTCCGGCTCAACAATAGCTGGTTGAAGCATAGCGGACGGTGAGCCGGGCGTTTTTTCGGCCCGGTGTCGGCTGTGGGTTTTTGCCCGAGCCGAGGGAGGCGCGGCCAGTAGTCCGGCGGGGCGGAGCCTACCTTTGAGCATGTTTTTCCTATTATCCAAATTGCTCGATTTCGTTGTTGAGCCCACCGTATGGCTCCTTTTTTTGCTGCTGGCGGCGCTGCTGGCCCGGCCCGAACGCCGCCGCCGCTGGCTGCTGGCCGCGCTGGGGCTGCTGGTTTTCAGCACCAACTCCTGGATGGTAAATGAGCTGCTGCTAGCCTGGGAGCGCCCGCCCGTGCCCCTGAGCGCATTGCCGCGCCACGCCGACGCGGCCGTGCTGCTCACCGGCATCAGCAACGTGCGCAAGTCGCCGCACGACCGGGTGTACCTTGGCGATGGGGCCGACCGCCTCACCAGCGCGCTGTGGCTGTATCGGGCCGGCCGGGTGCGCCGCATCATCATCACGGGGGGCTCGGGCGCGGTACTGTCCGTGGCTCACTCCGAAGCCCACGACCTGGCCACCCTGCTGCGGCTGGCCGGCGTGCCGGCAGCCCACCTGCTCATCGAGGACAAAAGCCGCAACACCCGCGAAAACGCCCTTTTCACCAAGCGGCTGCTGGCCAATCGGCCCGATATGGATACGCTGGTGCTCGTCACCTCGGCCTTCCATCAGCGGCGGGCGCTGGGCTGCTTCACCAAGGTAAGCCTGCATCCCATCGGTTTCCCCGCCGGCTTCCGCAGCTCCGACCGCCGCCTGTCGCCCGATTTCTGGCTGGTGCCCAACCCCGAGGCCCTGAAAAATTTCAGCCTGCTGCTGCACGAAGTGACGGGCTGGCTGGTGTATAAGGTGCTGGGCTACGCGTGAAATTTATCAACCCCCGAGTTTGCCCTTCTTCAGGAATTGCAGGCCCAACTCCAGCCCATGCGCGCGGCCCTGAGCGAAATAGCCTACGCGGCTGGTGGTCGCAGTCAGGTTGCCAAACAGGGAGTACAGCGGCTCGGTGTGCCGGATACGATAGCCGAGCGTTATCTCCGGGATGTTGCAGCCACGCCAGCGCTGGCCGCCGGTGGGGGGTAGTTGGGGAGCCGCCGCGGCGCCAACATTCCTCCAGGTCGTCGCAGGCGTGCTGCTGGTCGTGCACAAAATCAGCCAGCAGCACGCCCCGGCGGCAGAACCAGCCTGTATTTTGTTCGAGATTATGGTCGGAGTCCTGGATAAGCGTATCTAGGTCGGCGACGGCGTGGGGGTAGTCGTGCAGGCTTTCGTAAGCAAGTGAGCGGGCATCGCGCACCACCAGCAATAAATTGGGCTGCTGAAGGCGCGGATAAGCTCGGCGGGGATGCCCCGGCAGCTGGTAATACTCAATAAGGGGGGCGTAAGCTCCGGCTTCGGCCGTGGCCAGCAGTCGGGCGAAGATGGGCAGGCCCCGGTCGCCGTGGCCGGCCTGGCACAGCGCGGCAGCCCGGGCCACCGAATCGAGGAACGCCGCCCGGTGGGCGGCCCACTCGGCGGTTCCTACCGGGGCCTTCCGGGCCGGTAGTGGGCAGTGGCGCCAGCGAGGGTGCGTGGGTGCCGTACTGGCCGTGTCGTGGTTGTACACCCAGCGCAAATCCTGGCAGCCCCCGGCCCGGTCGTTCAGGTGGTCGATGCGTAGGATACCCCGCTCATAACGGTAGCGCGGATTGCCGTAGAATTCGTTATCGCCGGCCAGCAGCGTGTCGAGGTAGGCGGCGGCCCGGCGGTAGTCGTGGTGCTTGCGGGCTAGCTGGCTGCGCAGGTAGCGCACTTGCTCCGGCGGAATCACCCGTTCGTACTCGCCCACATTGTCGGCGGCGGGCCTGGCCTCCGCCGGCACGCTCTGCGCCCTGGCCCGCTGGAAAGAACCGGCCAAGAGAACCAGAAGCAAACAAATACTCAGGCGCTTCCTCATCCTCCAAAGCTAGGGTCCGGGCAGCTTACTCGACTTTCTTCGCCGCTTCCACCTTCGCCTCCTTACCTACCCAAATCGACTTCTGGTTGACGAACTCGCGGATGCCCAGGTACGACAGCTCGCGGCCGTAGCCGGACTTTTTCACGCCGCCGAAGGGCAATTCGGGCATGGATTTCACCAGGCCGTTCACGAACACCGCGCCGCTCTCGATGCGGCGGGCCAGGGCCTCGCCCAGGGCCACGTCGCGGGTCCAGACGGCTGCGCCCAGGCCGAAGCGCGAGTCGTTGGCCAGGCGCACGGCATCCTCGGTGTTTTTGGCTTCGAGTATCACCGCCACCGGGCCGAACAGCTCTTCGGAATAGGCGCGCTGGCCGGCCTTCACGTTAGTCAGAATCATGGGGCGGAACAGGGCGGTGCCGGGCTTGGCCTGGCCGCCGTGCAGCTCGATTTTCGCTCCTTTGGCCACCGATTCCTCCACCTGTTTGGTGAGCTCGTCGGCCAGGTCGGGGCGGGCGAGGGGGCCGTACTGGGTGTCCTCGTCGAGCGGGTTGCCGGGGCGCAGGGCCAGGAGGTGGGTTTTGAGCTGGACCACGAACTCACGGCAGATTTTCTTGTCGACAATGAAGCGCTTGGCGGCAATGCAGCTCTGGCCGCTGTTTATCATGCGGCTTTGGGCGGCGGTTTTGGCGGCCAGGGCCAGGTCGGCATCGGCCAGCACGATGAAGGGGTCGGAGCCGCCCAGCTCCAGCACGGTTTTCTTGATGTGGCGGCCGGCTGCCGCCGCCACGGCTGCGCCCGCGCCTTCCGAGCCGGTGAGAGTCACGGCCTTCAGGCGGTCGTCGGCAATGAGCTGCTCCACCTGCTCCGGCCCCACCAGCAGGGTGCGGAAGCAAGCCGGCGGCAGGCCCGCATCGTGAAATATTTTCTCCAGAGCCAGGGCGCACTGCGGCACGTTCGAAGCGTGTTTGAGCAAGCCCACATTGCCGGCCATCAGGGCCGGGGCCGCAAAGCGCACCACCTGCCAGAAGGGGAAGTTCCAGGGCATCACTGCCAGCACCACGCCCAGGGGCTGATAGCTGATGAAGCTGCGGCCGGCATCGGTTTTCACCAGCTCGTCAGCCAGAAAGGCTTCGGCATGCTCGGCGTAATACTCGCAGCAGGTGGCGCACTTGTGGGCCTCGGCGCGGCCGTCGGCAATGGGTTTGCCCATTTCCAGGGCCATAAGACGGGCCAGGGCATCGGCGCGCTCGTGCAGCAGGGCGGCGGCGCGGCGGAGCACGCCCGCGCGGTGGGCAAAGGTGGTGGCGGCCCAGGCGGGCGCGGCCCGGTGTGCCTGGCCGAGCAGGCGTTGGGTTTTGGCCCAGGTGAAAGGGGTGAAGCGGCGCAGCACCCGCCCGGTGTGCGGATTAAACGATTCAATTCTCATAGCTTAACAGGAAGGGTAAAAAGGGCGCGCAAGGTACTGCCGCGCCGTGCAAGGGCGCATGAAGAACCAAATGAAGAAAGTTCTGCGCCGCAAAACCAGCGGTGGGGCCAGCTGGTTGGGGGCTATCCGCTCGCGCCGTAGGCAAGGCCCCGGAACATGCGTGGCGGGTTATTAGGTCCGCCCCCGTATTTTCGTGTGCTTTCAAGCCCTGGGTTTGCGGCTTCATTCTTCACTTTTAGCTACTCCTGTGTCCGACAATCCGCTAATTTCCCTTCCACCGGCTGCCGAGGAAGACCTGGTCCGGCGCCTGCAGGCCCGCGACCAATCGGCCATGACGCTGTTCTACGACCGGTATTCGGCGGCGCTCTACGGCGTCATCTTCCGCATTGTGAAGGCCGAAGACGAGTCCGAGGACGTGTTGCAGGAAGCCCTGGTTAAAATCTGGAATGCCTTTGCCAGCTACGACCCCGGTAAGGGCCGGCTCTTTACCTGGGTGCTGAATATTTGCCGCAATCTGAGCATCGACAAAATCCGCTCGCGACAGCACCGCGTAGGTAGCAAAACAATGGGGCTCGACGACAGCCTCACTGCCCAACGCCAGGCAGCGCCCATTTCGTTTCGACCGGAACACATTGGCTTGCAGGAACTAACGCAGAAACTCATTCCCGAGCAACGCCTGATTATCGACATGCTTTATTTCGAGGGCTTCACGCAAAGTGAGGTGGCCGAGGAATTGAACATTCCCCTGGGAACGGTAAAAACCCGCGCCCGCACCGCCATTAAAGTCCTCAGTAAACTTATCCGCTGAACATTACCGTGGAAAACACTCAAGAATATATCGAATCAGGCATCCTGGAGCTCTACGCGCTCGGTGAGCTGTCGGCCGCCGAGCAGGCGGCCGTTGAGGCGCAGGCCGCCGGCTCCCCCGAAATCCGGGCCGAGCTGCGGCAGGTGCAGGAGGCTCTGGGCTTCTACGCCGAAGCCCACGCCCTGACGCCCCCCACCGGCATGCGGGAGCGCGTGCTCGGCAACGTAATGGCCCAGATTGCGGCCCCGGCTGCCAATGCCGGCCTCCGCGCCGACGTGGATGCCTTCAGCCCCGCCGGGCCGCTGGCGGCCAGCCCGGTTGCTCCGGCCATGCCCGAAGCCGTGGTGCGGCCTATGTCTTCGGCTCCGACCCGGCAAACCGGGTTCCGCTCCAACTGGGCCATCGCGGCCTCGGTGGCGCTACTGCTGAGCCTGGGTGCCAATTTACTGCTGTTCACTAACTGGAAAAACGCTTCCGAACGGGTAGTAGCCCTGCAAAATGAGCAAACCCGCTTTGCCACTACCTCGCAGGTTGTGGAGCGCCAGCTCGGCAGCCTGCGCCAGGAAAATGAGGTGCTGCGCGACGACGAATTCCGCCCCGTAGCCCTGGCCGGCACCAAAACCGCTCCCACGGCCCACGCCCGGGTGCTGTTCAACGTTGCCACCCATAAAGTTTACGTGGACGTGCGCAGCCTGCCGGCCCTGCCCGCCGACAAGCAGTACCAGCTCTGGGCCCTCGACAAGGGCCAGCCCATCGATGCCGGCGTGCTGACCGCTGCCACTGCTTCGGGCGAGGGCCTCCAGCACATGAAGGACATCGCCAGCGCCCAGACCTTTGCCATGACCGTGGAGCCACTCGGCGGCAGCGCCGGCCCCACGCTCAGCACGATGACGGTGGTGGGCAACATCTAGCCCCGGCCTGCTTCGGGGCAGAGAGGCAGTCAGGCTTTGGCCTTACTTTTCTGCAACAAAGCATAACTTACCGCCGGTTGGCCTAGTGGGCCGGCCGGCGGTATTTGCATAACGCCCATCTTAACCTGCCCCTCTGATATGCACGGTTCGATTCTGACCCTGCTTAAGCGCTATGTGCAAACGCAGTACGACCACAGCACCTGGCTCAAGCTCACCGAGCTGGCCGGGCTCGACGGGGTGACGTTCGACCATCGCACCGTGTACCCCGACGAGCACATTTATGCCTTGGTGGGCCACGCGGCCGAGATGACCGGGCTGTCGGCCGGCGAGCTGCACGAAAAATTTGGCGAGTACCTGGTGCCCGACCTCATGTACATGTACCAGAAGCTGCTCGACCCCAACTGGAAAACCCTCGACATGCTGGAGCACACCGAGCTGACCATGCACAAGCAGGTGCGCCAGGAAAATGCCGAAAACAGCCCACCCGTATTGGAGGTGAGTCGCTTAGGCCCCGACGCGCTGCTGATTGACTACGTGTCGCCGCGCCGCATGGGCGGGCTGGCCGTGGGCATTGTGCGCGGGCTGGCGGCGTATTACGATGAAGCCGACCGCATCGATGTGATGCCCACCACCAGCGAAGACGGCGAACGGGTGCGCATTCACGTGCGCCGCCGCTGAACCATTCGCCTGCAATCCTTCTTCCCGTTAGCAACCAGAAACCAGCAACTTCATTTTCATTTTTCCCATGAGCGACTCGACCTATTACAACCCCGCCGACCTGGCCAATTTTGGTAAAATAAGCGAATGGCAGCCCGAAATGGGCCGCAAGTTTTTCGACTACTACGGAGAGGTTTTCAAGGAAGGCGCGCTTTCGGAGCGCGAGAAATCGTTGATTGCCCTGGCCGTGGCCCACGTGGTGCAGTGCCCGTACTGCATCGATGCCTACACCTCCGATGCCCTGCAAAAAGGGGCCGACGAGGCCCAGATGATGGAAGCCGT
>JALYUI010000731.1 GCA_030853845.1 Bacteroidota bacterium
CTACCTACGCCCGCATTGGTCCCACGCTGCCGTTCCGGGAAGCGTTTCTGGCGGCGGGTGTCACGGTGGCGGCCTGCTTTCTGCTAGTATATCTATCGTTCGAAGCATTGCTGTTCCGGGAAATTAATGGCGTGTACGCGGGCCTCGAAAACATCAAGCGTAAGGAGTTCAAGAAGCTGAGCAACAAGTTTCTGTTCCGGCCCGAACCGGTGAAGCGGGTGCGCGACGAGATTCTACAGATGGCCGAGCGCCGGCAGCAGGAGCTGGAAGAGCTGGTGCGCCTGCAGGCCCTGCGCCGCGAGTTCCTGGCCGACGTGTCGCACGAGTTGAAAACCCCGCTTTTCGCCGCCCAGGGCTTCGTGCACACCATTCTCGATGACGACGACGACGACATCGACCTGGCCACCCGCCGCAAGTTTCTGCGCAAGGCCGCCGCCAGCCTCGACACCCTCGATGCGCTGGTGCAGGACCTCGTCACCATCGCCCAGCTCGAAAAGGGTGTGGTCCGCATGCGTCGCCAGCGCTTCGACCTGGTGGCGCTGGTGCGCGAAATCTTCGAGCTGCTGGAGCAGCAGGCCGCCCGGCGCGGCACCACGCTGGCCCTGTTCCCGCCCCAGTTGCCCGACGATGGCCTGCTGGTAGTGGCCGACCGTAACCGCATCCGCCAGGTCCTTATCAACCTGATTGACAACGGCATCAAGTACGGTCGCGACCAAGGTCGGGTGGTGGTATCGCTGGTCGAGAGCGGCCGCACCGTGCGTATTGCCGTGCGCGACGACGGGGCCGGCATCGCCCCCGAGCACCAGAGCCGCATCTTCGAGCGCTTCTACCGCATCGACAAAAGCCGCTCGCGTGACTCGGGTGGCTCGGGGCTGGGCCTGGCCATCAGCAAGCACATTGTGGAGGCGCACAAGTCTAGTATCCGGGTAAAAAGCACCGTGGGCGAAGGCACCACGCTGGAGTTCAAGCTGAACAAGCCGAAAGCGACGCAGGGGGAGTAGGGGCTGTGAATTGAGAAAACGGTTATGCTGAGCGCAGTGAAGCATAACCGTTCAATCGGAAACAAAGTCCTCAAGTCCCCAAACTCTACCTTTGCAGCTTCCTATGAAGCTTCCCGATTTCGCCGACCTCGTTATTTTTGAAAACGACGACTATTTAGTCGTCAACAAGCCGCCGTTTCTGGCCACGCTCGACGAGCGGGTGGGTGGCGCGCCCAATATGCTGCGCCTGGCCCGGCAGGAGCACGACGACATTCAGGCGGCCCACCGGCTCGACCGCGAAACCAGCGGCGCGCTAGCCTTCGCCAAAAACCCGGCTGCCTACCGCCACTTGGCCATGCAGTTCGAAAACCGCGAGGTGAAAAAGCAGTACCACGCCGTGGTGTGGGGTGCCCCGCAGCTCAGCGATGAGGTGGTGACGCGCAGCATCGAGACCACCACCCGCGGCAAGGCCCGCCTGGCCTACAAGGGCAAGCCCGCCGAAACCCACTTCACCACTCTCGAAACCTACGCCCGCCACGCCCTGATTTTGTGCGAGCCCGTGACCGGCCGCATGCACCAGATTCGCCTGCACCTGATGTATTTGCAGGCTCCCATCGTGGGCGACAAGGACTACGGCGGGGAGGATTTCTTCCTTTCTTCACTCAAAAAGAAGTTCAATCTGAAGGACGGCCAGGAAGAGCAGCCCTTCATCAAGCGCTTCGCGCTGCACGCCCTGCGTCTCCAGTTTACGGGTTTGAATGGCGAGGAAATTAGCGTGGAAGCGCCGTATCCGAAGGATTTCCGGGTGTTGGTGGAGGTGCTGGGGCAGAACCGCTAATTCGCCGGATAATCAGTAAGGGGCACCGTTTTAGAAAAACTACTGCGCATTGCTTGGCTATTTGGCGGCAAATCAGTACCTTTGTGTCCGTTTTTCCCGAAGCCCTAGCGGCTCCGAACTCTTATTCAATAGTTTAGCATACTTTTTTTTCGACTCATGGACCACCTGAGCTTCAAGACGACCCACGTCAGTAAGGCCAACGCCCAGAAGAGCTGGGTTATCGTAGACGCCAGCGTCGCCCCGCTGGGCCGCGTTTGCTCGCAGATTGCCAACATTCTGCGCGG
>JALYUI010000738.1 GCA_030853845.1 Bacteroidota bacterium
AGCTCGGGCTGGGCCGGGTCGAGGGCCAGGTGCAACTGGCCCACGGTGCAGCCGGCGGTGGCATCTTCGAGGTAAAAGCTGAGCACCGGGCCGGCGACGGTCTGCAGCGCCTGGTGCGCGGGCCGCAGGTACAGCAGCGACTCGAAGGCCAGCGGCAGGCGCGGCCCGGCGGGGCCGCTGTCGGCCAGCCACACGCTCAATTCCGGCACCGCCGGGGCCGGGCTGTGCTGCCGTGCCGTACTGAATTCCGTCGTTTTCAAACCTGATGCTGCTACCTTGCCCGGTAAAGTACGGCACGGAAAGGCAGCCTGCCGACGGAGCAGCCCGCTAGCCCCGGCACATCTTCGCCGGGGAAGTATCCGTAGCAGGCCCGTCGCTTCTTTGCTTTCGTCCCGTTTGCTCGCATGAATCCGCTTCGCCCAAACGCCCAGGCCGCCCCCAACCGCTCGCCCGCCCTGACCGAGCTGGCCGGCCCCGCCCCTTACTCCATCACCGACCGCGAGGCTACCCGGCAGGCCCGCGACCAGCAGGTGGGCCAGCGCCCTGGCACCCTACAGGTGCGGCCCGGTGCGCTCAAGCCCCGCCTGTTTCTGATGTCGTACAGCGACACCCACTTCAGCGAGGAGGAATACACCGACCGCTACGACGAGCTGATGGCCTTTTTGCGCGAACACACCGAACTCAAGCACTGGATTGACGTGCGCGGCTACGGCGACCTGCCCCTCATCGAGCAGTTTATGCAGGATTTTGGCCTGCACCCGCTGCAAATGGAAGACGTGCTCAACGACTACCAGCGCGCCAAAATTGATATTTTCGACGACAACCGCCTGTTCATGGTGTCGCGCATGACCGACTTTACCCGCAGCTACGAAATCGACGACGACCAGCTCTCCCTCTTCACCGGGCCGAACTACGTGCTCTCGTTTCAGGACGACTACGACGATTGCCTCGACTCGCTGCGGGTGCGCATCCGGGCCAATTTCAGCACTCTGCGCCGTCAGCCCAGCCTATATCTGGCCTACGCCCTCACCGACGTGGTGCTCGACCACTACTACCCCACGATGGCCGCCATTGGCGACTACATTGAGGATTTGGAAGAAGCCATTTTTGCCGACCGGCGCCCACGTCGGCTGCTCAACCGCATTCTGCGCATTAAGAAAGACGTGGTGCGCTTCCGCCGGCTGGTGTATCCGGAGCGTGACAAGATTGCCGAGGTGCTGCGCCTACCCGAGGAAATAATGCCCGAGGCCCTGAAAATCTTCTACCGCGATGCCTACGACCACGCCATTCAGGCCCTGGACCTGGCCGAAAGCTACCGCGACAACATCTCCTCCCTCACCGACCTCTACATGTCGGACCAGGGCAACCGCATGAACGAGGTGATGAAGGTGCTCACCATCATCAGCACCATCTTCATCCCGCTGAGCTTCGTGGTGGGCCTCTACGGCATGAATTTTCAGCGTCACGACGACCAAGGCCGCTTCCTGGCCCACAACATGCCCGAGCTTTATAGCCCCTATGGCTACCCAGTGGTCCTTATTGTGATGTGTTTGGTGGTCGCCATGCAGCTCTACTACTTCTTCCGCAAAGGCTGGCTCACCAACCGGTAATCTTCATTTAACAGTCATCAATTAACATTTATCAGTTGTTCCAGTAGCCTATTGGGAAACGCCTGAACAACTGTTAAATGTTAATTGATAACTGTTAATTGACTTAAAACCTGCGCCACCCGCTGCGCCACTGTGCCCTCCACCAGCGTGTAAGCAATGCCGTAGAAGTCGAGCTGCATCAGTATCATGCCGTGCTGGAAGCTGCGCAGCGCCTCAGGACCGCGCCAGCCGTCCTGCTCGAAGGGCACGGTGGGAGCGCACAAGAAGGTGTGGGCGTAGCGCTGCCCGCACACCGCCGCCATTGCCTGTAGGGACGGGTCGCAGCGGTGGAAATAGTAATAGGAATACAGGGCGGTAGTTGCGGCGTTGGTATCGCAGAATAGCACGCCGTGGGCCGTGCGGGCAGCTTCGTCTTCCAGCTCGGCATGGCGGCGGGCAATGTAGAGCAGGTCTTCGAAGTCGAGGTTACCATTTTTCTGCTCGTGCAGGGTGCGGCCGTACTCGGGCACCCAGGCGGTACCGCACGCCTCGGCCAGCGCCGCGCAGAGGGTGGATTTGCCGCTGCTTTCAGCCCCCAGCAATACCACGCGCGGCACCCCGGCCGGTGCCACCACGCCCAGCTGAGCCGCCACCAAGGGGTGCAGGCAGGCAGCCGCATCGGCCGCGCCGGCCCGCACCCGCGTGCCCGATACCGGCACCTGCAGCCGCTCATTATCCACGGCTATGTGCGCCGCCCCCAGGTGGGCGGCAAAGCCCGGGCCGTAGGCTTCGCTGCTGAACACGACAGCTACTTGCAGCTGCCGCTGCGCCAGCCACCGGCGCACGAACTCGCGCTGGGTGAAGTCGTCGGCCGAGTCGGGCGGCACGCCGTCGGCTTCAGCCGAGAGGGCGAAAATGCGCAGCGGCGTGGTGCCAATGCGCGGGCCGTCGGCCAGCTCGTCGGTACGGTACAGTTCGCGCAGCCACTGCGCCCGTACGGCGGCCGGGTGCGGCACCGAATCCGGATTGGCATACACGAGCACCAGCAGCTCGGCCACCTGGCCGGCGGCCGTTTCGAGCAGCAGCTGGTGCCCCCGGTGCGGCGGCCAGAACTTGCCGACGACAAGGCCGACGCGGTTAGAAAAGGACATTTGCTTGGGCGAGGGGAATCTGGATTTTTGAGGGCTGACCAGGAAACGAAATCAAAGAATCAGGCCCGTCATGCTGAGGGTAGTGAAGCATCTCTACTGCTTCGCTGAACCACCCGAACGAAGCAGTAGAGATGCTTCACTATGCTCAGCATGACGTTCTGAAACTTCGTAATTACAAAATATATCCCTTTGAAATTCAGTAGCGGCGTTTCAGTTTACTTAAGGCATTAGCTTAAGCTCCGTACGGCGCAGCTCGCGGCCCACGATGCGTACCAGCTGGTAGCTATCGGTAGTGGCATCGTAGTTGAGCCCGACGCCGGAGCCGGTGCTGGGCAGCGCCTCGCCGCCCAGCAGCCAGCCCCGCGAATCGTAGAGAAAGACCTGGCCGGGGCCGGTTTCGGTGATGGCGGCCAGGTGCCGGCCCGCCCCGAAATCGAACCACTGCACGGCCCGCGCACCCGAAGTCACGAAGCGCTGGGTGAGCAGCGGGTCGTTGAGCGTAGGCAGGTAAAGGTCGAGCTGGTTGTCGTCTTCGCGGGTGATGGCGTAGGAGCGGCCGCGCGGGTCGGGCACCAGCCGGAACCGGGCCGTGCGGCTCCAGGTAGCCACCCGGCGGCGGCTCAGCACGTCGCCGCCCAGGGTGAAGGTCACGAGTTCACCGTGCTGGTTCACCACCGTGAGATGGGTGCGGCTGAGGGTGCTGCCCACCTGCACGAATATGTCGCCGGCCAGGCGCGCACCCACGCTCAGCGGGAAGCCCGGCAGCAGGCTACCCGCCCCGTCGTAGGCGTACACGTAGCCGTTTTGCAGCGGAGCTACTACCACATCGCGCCCGCTCACGCTGAGCAGCGCCGGACGGCCCGCCAGCGGAAAATCGAGCCGCTTGGGCTGCCAGCCGCCGAACAAATGCCCCTTAGCATCGAGCAGCAGCAGCGCCCGGCCGGCCGTGACGGCCAGCAGGCGGGCGGGCTTGTCGTCGCCCACGGGGCTGGCCAGCAGGTCGGCCACGTGCACCGTGTCGGGCAGGTGCAGCGGGAAGGGCAGCAC
>JALYUI010000747.1 GCA_030853845.1 Bacteroidota bacterium
TAACTCAAACAGCTTCTTAGCACTGCATCAACAGCCCGCTGCATCCTGCACGGCTAAGCCCCTCCACTCACGCCCAAATCCAAACTTCCCAATGCCAGCCACCCCAACCACCCCGCACCCCCAGTCAACTACTACCGCTCCCATCGTGCTGGCGGGCGCTACCGGCGCGCTGGGCCTGCTCATTGCCCACCACTTGCGCCGCCGGGGCGCGGCGGTGCGGGCCCTGGTGCGCCCGCAAAGCAGCCAAGGGGCCGAAGCCGAGTCGCTGCGGCAGCAGGGCGTGGAGGTGCTGGCCGTGGACTACGGCAGCGTGGCCGACCTCACGCAGGCTTGTGCCGGGGCCGCGTGCGTGGTGTCGGCCCTGTCGGGGCTGCGCGATACCATCGTAGACGCCCAAACGCGCCTGCTCGAAGCGGCCGTGGCCGCCGGGGTGCCCCGGTTCATTCCCTCCGACTTTTCGGCCGACTTCACCCACCTGCCCGAAGGCTCGAACCGCAACTTCGACTTCCGGCGCGAGTTCCAGCGGCGCGTCGATAAGGCTCCTATCCAGGCCACTTCCATTCTGAACGGCATGTTCATGGATTTGCTGCGCGGGCAGGCGCCGGTGGTGCTTTCCGGCCCACGCCGGGTGCTGTACTGGGGCGATGCCGACCAGCCGCTAGACTTCACCACGATGGTTGACACGGCCAACTACACGGCCGCCGCCGCTCTCGACCCCACTACGCCGCGCTACCTGCGCGTGGCCGGGGAGGTGGCCAGCATCCGGCAGCTGCGGGAAGAGGCCAGCGCGGCCAAGGGCCAGCCGTTCAAGCTGCTGCGGGCGGGTAGCCTGGGCTTTCTGGCCACCATGATAAAGATTACCCGTACCCTGATGCCGGCCCCCAACGACGTGTTTCCGCCCTGGCAGGGCATGCAGTACCTGCACAACATGCTCAGCGGGCAGGCCAAGCTGGCCTCCCCGCTCGACAATGCCCGGTACCCCGACGTGCAGTGGACCAGCCTGCGCGAGCTGCTGAAATAAGCGCCCGGCGGCTGGTGCGGCAGGTGCCACGACTCTTTCGTGGTAACTGCGGGTGCACCCCACCCGTGTTTATTGCCGCTTCCAGCTCACAAGGCCCGGGCAAAGCGCACGCCGCCGTAGGCATAGCCGTTCCTATTGAGTCCCTGCACCGGCCCCAGCGACACCCCGGTCACGTGCAGCTTTTTGTAGAAATGCAGCCCCACTAAGCCCAATACCGCCCCTACTCCCACGCCCACGGCCGAATCGGTGAAGCGCTGGGGAGGCACCGTGGTGGGGTCGAAGTCGAAATTGCTGCGGTGCAGGCGCGGCACCATCACCCCCACGGTGGCCCCCACGGCGTAGCCCACGAGGTTGTCGGTGAGAAAGTGCTTGCCGGCCCGGATGCGGCAGTAGGCCACCACGGCGGGCACGGCGGCGGCCACGCCCCACACGTAGGGCTCGGCCTTGGAGCCGGGGTTGAAATCGTGAAAAACCTGGGCCGCGAAGAAGGTGGCGGTGGCCGTGTGGGCCGCGTGCCCACCAAAAAAAGCATCGGTGGCCACGGGGCCGTGGCGGAGCTCGCCGCCGTCGGGGCCGTAGAGGTAGGGCCGGTAGCGGTACACGGTGCCCACGGTGAGGGTGAAAATGGCGGCCGTGCTGCTCATAGTTTCGAAGTAAAGGCCGGCTACCTGCCCGTAGCGGCCATGCACGCCGGGCTGGAAAGCCAGCAGGGCCGGCACCAGCGCCAGCGTGCCATAGCAGAAGCCGTCGCTCACGCGCTGGGCCGACTCGCTGTAGCGGCCCGCCGAAAACCGGTCGATGGCGGGGATATCGGCGCGGTTGAGGGCCGCCAGGTCGGCATCGGTGGCCGTGCGCTTGTGCTTCACCAGCAGCAGGCCGGTGGCGCTGAGGCCCAGCAGCCCGGCCGTGATGGGCGCATCGACGGCAAAGCGCGTGGTGTAGGGCGAAGGGGCCTGCTGGGCGCGGGCAGCCGGGCCGGCGCTCAGCAGGAAGGCCCCGGCGAGGAGTAGCGTGGGGCGATGCTTCATGGGGCGGAGGGGGCGAATGCTGCTAAACGCACAGTTGCCAGACGGGGTTGGGCGGCCGCGCCGCCGTTGCTGCTGGGGCTCGGGCCAAACATGCCGGATGCGCGAAACATGGCAAACGGGCGCAACACGGCAAACACGAAAAACACGGTACTCGCGGCGGTTTGCAAGCCCCTTCGGGCGATTGGCAAGGCACCTGGGGCGGTTGGCAGGGCGCGGGCGGCGGTTGGCGGGGTGCTTGCGCGGGGTTGCGGGGCGCGGGGGGGTATTCGCGGGGGACCGGGGCGGGTTGGCGGGGTGCAGGCCGGGGTTGGCA
>JALYUI010000753.1 GCA_030853845.1 Bacteroidota bacterium
AGGGAAACGTACCGCCGCTTGCCGGCTTTAATTTAAAATAACTGCGTTTGCGGCTAATGCATTGCCACTAGCGCTTGCTGCTAACATTTACTTCAAAAGGAATAGAATAATAAGCGAACGATGATAAGGGAACTAACGCTTTAATTATCAAGGATTTTAATCGCGCTCCGGGGTCAACCACTGCCGCAGCAGGCCCCAGCCATTCAGGCCCAGCTGCACGAGCGAGGCGGCCGCGCCGCGCCGCGAGTGACTGATGCCCCACACCGCCGCGCGGCCCGAAAAAAAGGCGGCCTCGGAGGTCACTTCCGTCGCAGGCGAAACGCTGTTCAGTGCGGATGTTGAAAATACGGCCATAGCGAATATAATTAGAGGAAATCGAAGGATAAATTCCAGCTTTCCGGCGGAGGCCAGTCAGCAACCGTCGGCACTATAAAGGCCAGCGGGTTTTATAAAATTCCATCTATTCCCGGATAAAACCATGCTGGTAGCTCCGACATTAGCCGAACAGCTTCATTTTCCACTTAAACGCATATTTACTGTCGGCCAGTGGTAAGTATTTCCCTGTGAATATGGCCGGGAAGCGAGAGAAAAAATATGATTATAGCAACAGCAAACTGCCGGCCTGCTGTGTAATGCAGTTGCTGGCCGGCACTTGGTTTCGGAGTTAGCGCAGCGCCCGGCCGGCCACGTTGTCCATATACTTCTGGCCGTTGCCGGTGTTCAGGAGCAGGATTTTCTCGTCGGGATGGATTTCGCCGGTGGCCAGCAGCTGGCGGGCGGCCGTCCACACCGCCCCGCCTTCGGGCGCTACGAACAAGCCTTCCAGCTGGCCGAGGTCGCGCATGCCGGCCAGCATGCCTTCTTCGCTTACGCTCACCACCGTGCCTTTCGATTCGTGGAGCACGCGCAGCATCATGTTTTCGCCCAGCGGGTGGGGCACGGCCAGGCCGTTGGCCAGCGTGGCGCGGCCCTGGTAGCTGTGGCAGTTGGGCTGCCGGCCCTCGAAGGTTTCGAGCAGCGGGCAGCAGTTTTCGGCCTGCACGGCCACCATGCGGGGCAGTTTGACGTTGGGCGCGAGCCAGCCGAGCTGCTTCATTTCCTGAAAGGCTTTCCAGATGCCGATGAGGCCGGTGCCGCCGCCGGCGGGGTACAGCAGCACGTCGGGCAGCGTCCAGCTCAGCTGCTCGGCAATTTCGTAGCCCATGGTTTTCTTGCCTTCGAGGCGGTAGGGCTCTTTCAGGGTAGAAATGTCGAGCAGGGCGCCGGCGGCGTTGCGCTGGCGCACGCGGGCCCCGCAGTCGCTGATGAGGCCATCAACGAGCTCTACTTCGGCGCCGTACCAGTAGCATTCTTCCTTAAAGGCCGTTGGGGTGTGGCGGGGCATCACCACCACCGCCTTCAGGCCGGCGCGGGCGCAGTAGGCGGCCATTGCCACGCCCGCATTGCCGGCGGTGGGAATGATGCAGCCATCTACGCCCAGCTCTTTGGCCTTGGAAACGGCCATGCTCAGGCCGCGCGCTTTAAACGAGCCGGTGGGATTCTGGCCTTCATCCTTCAGCATAAGGGAAGACAGCTCATAGCGTGCGGCCAAGCGCGGCAAGCGCAGCAGCGGGGTCAGGCCTTCGCCTAGGGTGACTTTGTTTTCTTCGTGCAGCAGCGGCAGCAGGGCCCCGTAGCGCCACATGGAGGTATCGGCCTGGTCGATAATGGCGCGGGTGAGGGGCTCGTGCAGGTCGTAGTCGGCCACCAGCGGCACCTGGCAGCAGGCCGACACGCGCTGAAGGTCGAAGGCAGAATATTCGGTGCCGCAGGCGGAGCAGTGCAGTGCGGCCAAGCGGGAAAGGGAATCGGAGGCGACCAGTTTCATGGGGCAAAGTACGGAACCGTCCGGCCCGGGGTATGCCCATTTGGGGTGGCTATATGGAATAGCCTATGCCCGTTTGGAATAGTAGCGCCGCGTGAATTGCAGGAATTCCTTGTAGGGCGCGTTGTTTTCGGTGCCCTTGCGCTGAATGAAATTAAACTGCCTTTTGAGGGGGAAATTGTTGATTCTGACCTCTACTAGCTCGCCCGAAGCCAGCTCCTTTACTACTGCCTGCCGGGGCAGGAAGGCCAGGCAGGAATCGACGCGCACGAAGTTCTTGAGGGCTTCGGTGCCGCCCAGGCGCACCCGCACGGGCAGGGCGGCCAGCTTGATGCGATGCGCGGCCAGAGCTTCTTCGAGTACGGCCAGCGTGCCGGAGCCATCCTCGCGCAGGGCCAGCGGCGTAGTGAGCAGGTCGTGCACTTCGAGGGTGCGGTGTTCGAGCGGGTTGTGGGCGGCGCACACGGCCACCACATCGTCGGTGAGCAGGGGCGTGTAGGTCACATTGCTCACTTTATGAATGCCTTCGATAATGCCCAGCTCGATTTCGTGGTCGAGCAGGGCGCGCAGGATGTTATCGGAATTGCGGTTTTTGAGGCTGAGTTGGTGGTTGGGGTGCAGGCGCAGGTAGGCCGACACCACTGGCGGCAGCACGTAGAGCGAGATGGTGGTGCTGGCCCCGATGACGAGGTGCTGCGTGGGCGCAAATTCCGGGCTGAGCTCGCTCATTTCCTGGTGCAGCTCCTGTTGCAGCTGCCGGGCCTGTAGCAGCTTCTGGTACAGCTGCTGGCCGGCGGGAGTAAGCTTCACGCTGCTGCCGAGGCGCTCGAACAGGCCGGTTTTGTAGTGCTCTTCCAGCGCCTTCACCTGCTTGCTCACGGCCGACTGGCTGATGAACAGCGCCTGGCTGGCTTTGGTGAAGCTCAGCCGCTGCGCTACTTCGAGGAATACTTCGTGGGGATGGGAGAGCATAGGGTGAATGTAGCTACAATGCCAGCACGGCTCCCAGTACGCCATTTACCACCTGGGCCATACGCGCAAAATTCAGCGTATCGATGGTATCGGTCGGCTCGTGGTAGTTGGGGTTGCGAAGGAAGGATGTGTCGTTAATCATGACCGCGTCGTAGCCATAGGTCCAGTAGTTGCGGTGGTCGGAGAGTTTGGCCAGGGCCATGCTTTCGGGCAGGCTGATTTGCTGCACGTCGAGACTGCCTGCGTGGGCCTGCATCTGCTGCTGAATGAGCTGGGTGAAGGCTTCCTGCCCCGTTTTGCCCACCACAATAATGAAATTTCCGACGCTGGGGTAACGCGCTGCCAGCTGCTCGCTGGGGAAATGCTGCGAGCCCGGCGCGTCGCTGAAATAGCCAATCATTTCGTAGCAAAGCATGGCCCGCACCGCTGTGCCAGCTTCGTGCAGCGCCCGGGCGTGCACGGCGCTGCCCATGTGCTCGGTGGCAAAATAGGGCGGCTCCTCGTTGGGGTAGGCCACAAAATCGACGCGGTACCGGAGCGGCAATTGGTGCTGGTGCAGCAGGCGGGCCGTTTCGAGCAAGCCGGCCACGGCGCTAGCGTTGTCGTCGGCACCGGGCTGGTCGCCGCACACATCGTAGTGCGCGCCAATGATGATGCGTGCCGCCTCGGGCGGGCCGAACGAGGCGATGATGTTGCGGTAGCACCGGCCATCGGCTTCGAATACCTGCTCTCTCACGCTGCCGCGCAGCTGCGCAAACTCGGCCTTGATGTAGTCGGCCGCGCGGTTCAGCGATTCCAGATTGAGGTAGGTGCGGGCCGGCTGAAGGCTGGTCAGGAAGGCGACGTCATCGTAGAGGCGGATTTGGTCGGCGGGCATGGCAGGGAGGGGTTGAAATGAGCCGGCAAATACGAGTTGAACTGATTAGGAAGCTACTAGGACGGTCATCATATGTTTGTGGTGGCACCCCTTGGGCCACGCCGACGTTGGTCATTGGTCTCTCAGACCGTTCAGCATGCCGGCACCCGTTGGGCCGCCCGCCCGTGAGCCCGGACAGTTCAGTGGTCG
>JALYUI010000754.1 GCA_030853845.1 Bacteroidota bacterium
CAGCCTGTTCCCAAGTCCTGACACGCTGTTCGGACTTGGAAACACCTTCCTGGGACTTGGGAACAAGCTGTTCGGACCTGGGAACATGCTGTTGGGGCTTGGGTACAAGCTGTTCGGGCTTGGGAACAACTCATACCCAAGTCCGAACAGCGTGTCAGGACTTGGGAACAGGCTGTTGGGACTTGGGAATAGGCTGTTGGGACTTGGGAACAGGCTGTCGGGACTTGGGAACAGGCTGTCGGGACTTGTGGAAAATTTTTTTTGAGTTGGCATATCGATTGAAAACCACCAATCCATTATTCCCAAAATAAAACTTCGGGTCAGGGCACGGGGCTACAAACGGCCGGCAAGGGTTATTGCCTTTTCTGGCAGTCGGTTCAGTAATCCCGCGATGGGAATAGGGGCTTGCGGCAGTTGCCAGGGTCCCGGCGGCTTTGGCAGCCTGCTGATTACCGTGCGGATAATCGCATCTATATTCGGCTATATTCTCATCCCCAACCCCCTTTTCCGTATGCGCAAGCCCAAACTCATCGAAGACTACTCTACCCTGGCTTACGATGCCGTGTCGCCCTTCGCCCACAGCGCCATCCGCCAAACCACCAGCAGCGCCTTCCTCACCAAAGGGGCCGACCTGGTGAAGCCCCTCGGCGATGCCCTGGCCCTGCTCGATGCCGACGTAGCCGCCACCGACCACCCCACGCCCGCCCAAACCGCCCAGCGCGACCTGCTCCGCACGGCCACCGTCACCGAGCTCAACCGCCTGGGCAAGCGCCTGAACCTCGACTACCCCGCCAACGAGCCGGCCCTGCTCTCGTCGGGCCTCTCGCTGGTCGCCGCCTCGGGCACGGCCGCCGGCCCGGGGCTGGCCGCCACCAGCGCCGTCATGGATTTCGAGCTGCTCGACGGGGCCAAGCCCGGCTACCTGCTCCTCAAGCTGGCCCGCCCCACCGGCACCATCCAGAACCTCATCCGCTTCACCACCGACCCCCACCTCGATGAGCGCAACTGGGAGGTAGCCGTGGGCGGCGGGCGCGAGCGCGAAATCGGCCCCTTTGCCTCCGGCACCCGCGTATCGGTAAAGGTGGCCGCCCTCACCGGCTCCACCACCGACCCGCAGTATTCGGCCGTGAAGAACCGACTGGTGCAGTAGCGCCGCTTGCTCCCGGGCTGGCCCCTCGTCGCGTGCGCGGCGGGGGGCTTTTTTGTGGGCGGGGCGGGGGACGCCCTCCGCGTGCACCTCACCCCCTAGCCCCCTCTTCCGCGGAGAGGGGGAACTAGTTTTTAGCCTTAGTCTAAATTCATAGTGCGGGCTCTGGTTGTATTTCTAGTCTAGTGCTAGAAACTAGTTCCCCCTCTCCGCGGGAGAGGGGGCTAGGGGGTGAGGTGCACGCGGAGGGCGTCCCAAATCATAATCCGGCACGTCCCAACTCCCGATTTGGAGCGCCGCCCCTCCCCGGCCGCCGGACCTTTGAGCCAGTCAATCACCCCAACCCCTGGCCGCCATGCGCTTCCTGCTCCTCCCCCTACTGCTCGCCCTGGGCGACATCCATTCCGTCACCTTCATCAAAGCCGGCCAGCAGTTCGTGCTGGGAGGGCAGCAGCGCGGGGCCTTCCGGGTGAAGGCCCGCAACAGCGGCCCAGTATCGGTGAGCGTGGCCGAGCGCCGCGCCAACGGTGTCCTGGAAGAGCGTGGCCGCCTCGAACCCGGGCAGCGCGCCGAGTTGGCCTTCGCCGCCGGCTCGGCGGCGCTGGTGCGCAACCTGGGCGAGCGCGAGGCCAAAATGGATTTCGTCGTCAAAGGCGATGTCTCCGTCAGCATGGGTATGACCTACGAGGGATTGAAAAAATAATATGTCCCATTGTAACGTTTCGCCCCCGGCCGGGATAATAAGGGCGCGGCTGGCAAGTATTCCGGCTGCCGCAGGCAACCCACCCATTCGTTCTTCCCTCTATTCTTCGAATCTCCTTTCCTTGTTGCTGCTGATGAAACGTGCTACCCTTCGCCCGCTGGGCACCTTGCTGGCCCTGGCCCTGCTGAAACTGGCCAACCCCGCCGCCGCCCAAACGCCGGCCACCGCGGCCGCTGCTCCGGCTCCGGCCGCCACCGGCTCGCTCACCGGCACCGTGCTCGATTCGCTGAAGCAAGCGCCCGTGCCCTACGCCACGGTGGTGCTGCTGCCGGCCAGCGGCGACTCGCCCATTACCGGCGTGGCCGCCGACGACAACGGCAAATTCATGCTCACCAAACTCAAGCCTGGCACGTTCCGGCTGCGGGTGAGCTACGTGGGCTACGGCACCCAGACGCGCGCCGTGACGGTAACCACCGGGGCCACCGAAGCAGGCAGCTTCCGCCTGCCGGTGGCGGGCACGGCGCTGGCCGAGGCCGTGGTTATCGGCACGAAGCCGGTGGTGGAGCTACGGCCCGACCGCATGATATACAACGCCGACCAGGACGTGACCAACGCCGGCGGCACGGCGGCCGACGTGCTACGCAAAGCTCCCCTGCTGGCCGTGGACGGCGACGGCAACGTGAAGATGCGCGGCTCCAGCAATTTCAAGGTGCTGGTGAACAACAAGCCCTCTCCCACCCTGGCCAGCAACCTGGCCGAAGCCCTGAAAGGCATTCCGGCCGAGCAGATTAAGTCGGTCGAAATCATTACCACTCCGCCGGCCAAATACGACGGCGAGGGCACCGCCGGCATCATCAACATCGTGCTGAAAAAGGGCGTGGAGCAGGGCCTGAACGGCCGCGTGAGCGCGTCGGCCGGCAGCCGCAACTCCAACCTGAATGGCTCGCTCAACTTCAAAACCCGCAAGTTGGGCTTCACCTCGGCGGGCAGTACCGGCGGCTGGTACGGGCCAAACCAGTCGGAGCGCACCCGCCTGGGCAAAACCGATGGCTCGACCCTGACCCAGGCCGGCACCGGCGACTACGGCGGGCGCTGGTACTACGGCTCGGCGGGCCTCGACTACGAGCTGAGCGAGCACCAGAGCCTGTCGGTGGCCGGCTCGCTGAACTACTTCGCGGGCCACAACTTCAACAACACCCTCAACACTTTCGTGGCCCCGGCCAGCCCGGCTAATAGCTCGCTCTTCACCCGCGCCACCAACGGCACGTTCAGCGGCTTTACCGGCGAGCTCACCGGCACCTACACCAAAACATTCGCCCAGCCCCGCCGCGAATGGAGCGTACTGGGCCAGTACGCCAGCAACAGTGGCACCTTCGGCTACGATTTCGACCAATACCAGAGCTCGCCGGTGCCCCTGCCCGCCGAGCAGGCCAGCTACCGCGAGCGCAACCGGGGCCGCACCCCGGGGTCGGAAATCACCTTCCAAACCGACCTCACCCAGCCCTTCGGCGAAAAGCAAACCCTGGAAACCGGCCTCAAAGCCATCTGGCGGCACACCGGCTCGGTGGCCAACGTAGAGGGCGACAGCCTGCTGCGGGGAGAGCGCACGGGTTTCCTGCCCTTATCCGGCCGCGCCACCGATTTCAGCTACGACCAGAACGTGCAGGCCGGCTACGCCACCTACACCGCCGCGCTCAGTAAGAAATTCACCGTCAGCCTGGGCGGCCGCCTCGAGCGCACCGAGCTATCGGCGCAGTTCCGCACCACCGGCTCCGAGATTGCGCCGCGCAGCTACCTCACGCCGCTGCCCAACGGCAACGCGCAGTACGCCTTCAGCGACAACAACAGCCTGCGCCTGGCCTACTCGCGCCGCATTACCCGGCCCTACATCGACTACCTCAACCCCTTCCGTGACCGCTCCGACCCGAAAAACATCAGCTTCGGCAACCCCAACCTCGACCCCGAAATCACCGATGCCTACGAGCTGAGCTTCAACACCAACGGCAAGGCCGGCTCGCTGAACATCGCGGCCTCGGTGCGGCGTACGGGCAACGCCATCGAATCGGTGCGGGGCCTGCCCAGTGAATTCAACATCCCCGATACCGCCCCCGGCACCACCGCCCAGACGTTTGCCAACGTGGCGGCCAACGCCTTCTACCAGCTCAACTTCTACGGCTCGGCCAAGCCGGCCAAGGGCTGGGACATCAGCGGCGGCCCCGACTTCCAGTACATCCTGCGCCGCAGCCCGCTGCTGGGCATCGAGCGGCGCGGCTTCACGGCGGGCCTCAACCTGAACTCCTCGTACAAGCTGCCGAAAAAATTCACGCTGCAAGGCTACCTCTATAGCTCCCTGCCCACGCCCGAGCTGCAAGGCCAGGGCGCAGCCAACATCTACTACCAGATGGGGGCCAAAAAAACCTTCCTCAAAGACAAGGCCGACCTAGTGCTGAACATTGCCGCCCCCTTCAACAACTACTGGCTTTACCGCAACACCACCAACACGCCCTCCTTCAGCGAAACCAACCTCAACTACTCGTACCAACGCTCGTTCCGCCTCAGCTTCAGCTACCGCTTCGGGCAGGCGCAGCAGGGCGGGCGGCAGCGCAAATCCATCTCGAACGACGACGTGAAGGGCGGCGGCAGCAAGCAGGGCGGGCAATAGCCCCGCGCGCCAGCGCGGCGCAGGCTGGCCCGGCGCTAGTTGGCTGCCCCCAGAGCATATCAGGTGCTAGCGGGTGTTTTTGTGCAGCTGGCGCAGCTTACGGTGGGTTTCCTTGCGGGCCGTGCGCAGGTAGAACTTCAGCTGCTGCCGACGGGGCATGGCGATGGCTTGCACGTCGGAGAGCGTGGCCGTTGGTTCGGCATCCTCCACGTTCAGGCTCAGGTCTTCGTCGGCGTAGCCTGCATAGCTCACCACAGCTTTCAGCACGCGCGAGCCAGCGCGCACCATGAACTGAAACTCGCCCTCGGAGTTGGTAACGGCCATCTGCCGGGTGGCGGTGAGCGTGACCACGGCTCCTGGCAGCGGCCCATCGGGGCTGGTAATGAGGCCGGCCACCACTACGGTGGGCGCTTCGGCAGCAGCATAGCGCTCGGGAGCAGGGGGCGTATTGCTGGCCAGCAGCGCCTGGGCATCAGCGGCCAGCGGGTTGCAGCACAGGCTGGCGGCGAGTAGCAGTAAGGAAGCATGCATAAGGATAGGGAGTTAAAATGATGAGGGATAATACACGGGGTAAAGTACCGGCGGCAATGCCTGGAGTAGGCAGTTATAAAAGGGCGAAAACGGGCGAAAAACCCTGGCGCTAAGTGGCCAGGGTTTTTCGGCAGACTATCGAAGTAGTTGAAAAAGGAAGAGTGCGGTTTTGCAGAAAAGAGCGGTGGAGAGGATGTTTGCAGAAAAAGGTGAAGTGTGGATTTGCAGAAAAAGCGGGTGGAAACAAGTTAGATTCAGACGAAGGCTAGTTGCCGGCTGCTGGTTTCGGGCGCAGCATATACACCGACCCGAGGGCCTGCACGGGAGCCAGGTTCAGCACCTCGTCCTGCAGGCCGGCGTAGCTGCACGTGAGCTCCACAGTTTTGGCATCGACGGGTACGCGCAGCTCAAATTCGCCCTCGGCGTTGGTTACTACGATGGTGGCGGTGCCCCGCAGCCAGACTGTGGCTCCGGGCAGCACGCCCTGTTGGCTTTGCACCACGCCATGCACCGTCTTGTAGGCAACGGCCGGGCTGGTTTCGGGGTCGCGCGGCGCGGCCGGGCCGTGGCTGTTGAAAGCATACTGCGCCTGTCCTGGCAAGCCGATGAATAACAGTGCGATAGCGGCGGCGGCGGTCAGGCGGGAGAGCATTTTGTTGTATTTATTAAATTATTATTTGAACGATACAAACATAATAGGTTTTTTGGGTCTTTGCAAATTTTTTTCAAAAAATATTCACCTTTAATCTAAGATTAAAACAAAAAAATAGCACAAATCCGGGCAGCTAAACCTAAGAAAGCCCCGCAGGACTACTGCGGGGGCTTGGCAATGGGACAAAAAATAATGGTATGTGCCTAGAAAAAATATTCTAAATGCAAAATTAAAATTAATGAATCCCCTAAAAGCTCGATGATGCCCGGTGTAAGTCACCCAGGCACGGCCTGCGCCAGGGCAGCCGGGGTTTGTCCGCCCGAGCATTTCGAACGCAAAAGGCCCGCTGCACGAATACAGCGGGCCTTTTCAACAAATTACGGCGTTCCGGCCGGCGGCGTTACTGCACCGCGACTTTCTGGCTCACGTGGAACTCGGGCACGGTGAGCTGGTAGATGCCAGCGGGCAGCGGCTGCTTCACGCCCAGGCGCAGCTCGTTGGTGCCGTTGTAGAGGCGCACGGTTTCCTGGTGCACCAGGCGGCCCATCAGGTCGTGCAGCTGCACGGTGGCCGCCTGCTCGCGGTTGGCGGTAATCACCACGTCGATGCGGTCGGCAGCGGTGGGGTTGGGGTACACCAGTACCTCGGCGGCGGCAGCTTCCTGGTTGGCAGCCAGGGCGGTGGCCTCGCGGCGGCCGGTCATGGCCCCGGTTACCACGGTGGGGGCCGTGTAGGTCGCCTTCAGAAACGCGCCCTGGCTGGGGTTGGCGGTGCTGGCGTTTTTGGCCTTCAGCGTGTACCAGCCCTCGGTAGTGGGCGTGTAGGTGCCCGTGAGGGTGCCGGTGCCGGTTTTGCTGCTCACCACGGTGCCGGCGCTGTTCACCACGGCCACGGTGAGGCTGCGGGTGGCATCGTTCGGAAACAGGGTGTAGGTAATGCTCTTGTTGGCGGCGTTGTAGATGCGGCCCGCCGTGCGGTAGGCCGTGGAGGCGGCGGGCAGCGCGCCGCCCTGCATCAGGCTGCGGCTGTCGGAGTCGCCGAGGTCATTGGCCAGCTCCCACTCCTGGGTGGTGGCCAGGGCCGGGCGGGTGTAGCCGGTCACGGCGTTGGTTGGTGCCCACACCGAGTAGCCGCGGCGGCCACCAGCGGCCGTGCCATTGCACGGCGGCGTGTTGATGGCCACGGTCTGCGAGCTGCTCACCGTGACGGTAGCCGTGCCGTTGGCCCCGGAGTAGTCCTTCAGCACGGTGCCGGGGGCGAAGTCGCAGCTCACCGTGCTGTTCTGCCAGGTGCTGTAGTTGTCGTTGATGCCGATAATAGCCTTGGTGCTGTGCTCAATCACGAGGTGGTCGGCGGCTTGCCAGCGTACTTTATAAGCGCCATCCTTAAAGTGCAGGTTCTGGTGGCACCAGATGAGGTTCGCCAGGTCGTCGCGCAGGGGCAGGTCGGTGGTCGATTTGGGGCTGTGGCTGTAGCGCTTGCTGGTGGTGCCCACGTTAAACACGTCTTCGAAAAAGAGCATCGGCGAACCATCCACGGCCAGGGCGGCAGCGTAGGCGGCCGACAGGCGCGGGTCGGACGGGTCAATGTGGGGGGCCAGCTCCGAGCCGGTGTTCCAGCCGGTGTAGTTGCCGTTGGCATCCAGGGTGGGCCGCATGGTGTCGTGGTTGTTCACGAAGGGCACGGTGCGATGCACGTAGGTGCCGTTGATGTTCACCACGCGGGTATTCTGCTGGTAGCCGGGCAGGGTACCGATGTCGAAGCTGCCGCCCTGACTCACAATCTGATACAGGCCGTTGCGCAACGAGAAGTCGAAGGTGCCCGAGCGGTTGTTCACGTTGGCCACCCAGCCGTCCATCTGGCTGCTGCTGCCTACCCATTCTCCCACGGCATACATAGTGGCCCCGCCACTGGCCCAGCCGGCATTGCTTTGCAGGTTATAGAGGAAGTCTTCCGAGGCGAAGTCGGGGAAGTGCTTCACCGCGTCGAGGCGCACGCCATCGAAGCCCACCTGCTTCTTGTACCACACCAGCCAGTTGCGGTTGCCGGTGCGCATGTAGTCGCTGCCCTGCGCGGGGTTGTAGGTGGTAGCATTGGAGCTCTGGCCGTACGAGCCGGGATAGTAGCTGATGTCGGGGCCGAAGTAGGGCGCGTTCCAGTCACCCGAGGTGGAGTTGTTGCCCTGGTTGGGGTTGAAGTTCTCCCAGTTTTTCGAGAAGCGGCCCGAGCGGCCGTAGTAGTCGGCGGCGCTTTCGTCGGTCACGGGCCGGCCGTAGCTCACGTAACGGAAGTTCTTGTATTTGCTGGTGGTATAGTCTTCCCAGGCGGCCGGGTCCTGCCCGCCCTGCCCACTGGCCGAGCCCGCGCCGTCGTTGTGGTTCAGCACAATGTCCTGAATTACTTCGATGCCGTTGGCGTGCAGCACGGCCACGGCGCGCAGCAATTCGTCCTTATTGCCCATGCGGGTGCCCACAAAGCCCTTCTGCCACTTATCACCGAGGTCGTAGTTGTCGAAGGGCGAGTAGCCATTGCCCTGATTGCCATTTTTGATAGTGGGCGGAATCCAGATAGCATCCACGCCCATGGTTTTCAGGCGTGGGGCGAGGTCGGCGAGGTAGTTGGCCCAGCCGTTGGGGTAGTTCGAGTTCCAATAGTCCCACCAGAAGCCCTGGAGGACGACCTTTTGCGCCTGAGCGGCTTGGTTACCAGCCCCCAGCAGGGCCAGCGCTAACGCCAGGACAAACCGGAAACGTTTGCGGAACGGAAAATGCGGGGAAAAGTGCATCATGTGGTGGGATTTTGGGTTTTGTAAAGAAAGAGTGAATTTGCAAAGCTCCGCAGCAAACGATTCCGAAGAATCAAAACGCGCGAACTTTGCCAATGCAAATTAATTGTAATCAGATGAATAACAAATAAAAGCCAAAATCTTATCTGCGCATCCGATTGCACAGAGTCGACCTTTACATTTTATAAATATTTGATGTTATTACAATCGATTGCACAAGCTTCAACTGTCGAATGGCTATTGCCTGTTTTAACCTTCACAGGGCTACTTCAGCTGGAGGTAGCCCCATTTAAAGCATGAGAGTTGAATGTGTGCCCGCCCATCCCTCCCTAAAAAACCGGGCTAATATGCCCGCCGGCCGTACTTTCAGGGCATGGTTGGGCTGAATGAATGGCGGACAGTGGGCCGTGCAACACGAAAAAACGGACTACTGCTCGGACTAGCCGTCGCCGCTATGTGGCTGTCCGGCTGCCAGCTACGCGCCAGTGAAGCCCAGCTTTCGGGCGGCGCGGGCAGCGCACCTTACCGCAGCGCCCACACTGCCGATTCGACTGGCGAACCCGTTGCGGAAGCCCATACGGCAATTTCCGCCACCGCAGCGGCCCCTGGCGGAACCCCGAAAAACCGGCCCGTTTCGCCCTTGGCCGATTCACTCCGGCCCACGCCCTTG
>JALYUI010000755.1 GCA_030853845.1 Bacteroidota bacterium
TAGGCGGCCAAGTTGGCCAGTTCCTGGTGCTGGCCCACGCGCTTCAGGGGCACGCTGGCGGCGGGGTCGAGTTGGCTGGCCAGCGGTTCGGGGAAGAGGCGGCTCCAAGCACCTTCGGTTGGGAAGGGGCCGGGCGCAATGGCATTGGAGCGGATACCATACTTGGCCCACTCCACGGCCAGCGAGCGGGTGAGGGCCAAGACACCGGCTTTGGCCGTGGCCGAAGGCACCACAAAAGCAGAACCCACGGAAGCATAAGTGGTCACGATGTTGAGGATGGTACCGGGCTTTTTGTCGGCAATCCAGCGCTTGCCCACGGCCAGGGTGCAGTTGTAAGAGCCGCGCAGTACGATGTCGACAATCACATCGAACGCCTTGTGGCTCAGGCGCTCGGTGGGACTGATGAAGTTACCGGCGGCGTTGTTCAGCAGCACATCGACGCCGCCGAACTCCTCGATGGTGCGAGCCAGCATGGCTTCCACTTCGTCGTACTTGCGCACGTCGCAGGCTACGGCCAGCACCTTACCGCCGGTTTGCTGTCGCAGCTCATCGGCAGTTTTTTCCAGTACGTCCAGCTTGCGGCTCGTGATGGTGACGTTGGCACCCAGTTGCAGGAAGTAGGTTGTCATGGCCCGGCCCAGGCCAGTGCCGCCGCCAGTCACGATAATAGTTTTGCCAGCCAGCGCGTTATCGCGCAGCATGGGCTGGGTGTAGGGAGCATTCATGCGGGGAAAACAGGGGATAGTGAAGAGGATGTGCGCGGGAGTCCGCAGGCCGAAGGTAAGGCGGTAGGCCCGGCCCGGGCCTTGCGCCGGCAAATTCCGCTTCCGTTCAACCCCGATTAAATATAGGGTTTAGCAATTTATTCGCACCTTCGTGGTTCTATTCAACCCTTACGTACTACTACGTACATGACCAGTACTCACTCCGGATATTCCGCGAGCCCCGCAACCGGCGCGGATTTCCCTAGTGTTCTTGTGCTGGGCTGCGGCTGGCTTGGGCTGGCGCTGGCCCGCACGCTAATCGGGGCCGGCCATCGCGTTATCGGCACCACTACCACCCCCGAAACGCTTGACATTCTGCGCGAAGCCGGCATTGAGGGGCACTTGCTGCGCTTGGGCAGCGACTTTGGCCCCGCCGCCGAAGAGCTCCTGCACAATCTGCTCCGGCAGGCTGATGTGCTGGTGCTGAACGTGCCGCCCCGCGCGGCCGCCGCCGGGGCCTACCCCACGCTCTTACGCCCCGTGCACCGTGCCGTGGCGGCCGCCGGCACCCGCCACGTGCTATTCGTGAGCTCCACCAGTGTATATCCTAATGAGCCGCGCCTGATGCGCGAAACCGATGCCGTGAGCACCCGCGATGCCGCTTCCGACGTGCTGCGGGCTGAGGGCCACTTCGTGCCCCGCTACGGACAGTGGAAAAGCACCGTTGTGCGCCTGGGCGGCCTTTTCGGCCCCGAACGTTCTCCCGGCCGTTTCCTGGCCGGCCGCCAGGGGCTTGAACAGGGCAATGCGCCCGTCAACCTGGTTCACCTTACCGACGTGGTAGGCGTCCTGGCCGCCATCATCCAGAACGGCGTGTGGGGACATACGCTGAACGTGTGCGCCGCGCAGCACCCCCGCCGGCGCGACTTTTACCCCGCCGCCGCCGAGTTTCTCCAGCTGGCGTCGCCGTCTTTCAAGGATGAGCCGGAAGGGGTTGTCAGCGGCAAAACTATCGACAGCTCGCTGGTGCGTACCCTGCTCCCCTACCATTTTCAGCACGACGACGTAATGGCCGCACTAGCGTACTGCTAGCCTAAGCCTGGCGCCGGGGCTAACTTTACGCTGTGAAACCAACTGTTGCCCCGCTTCCCGTGGCCGTGCTCGGCGGCGGTGCGGCCGGCTTTTTCGGGGCCATCGCCTGCGCCGAGGCCAACCCCGCCCAACCCATCATCCTGCTCGAAAAAACGGGTAAGCTGCTGGCCAAAGTCCGCATCTCGGGCGGCGGGCGCTGCAACGTGACGCATGCCTGCGACAGTGCCGCCCAACTCGTGGCCCACTACCCCCGGGGCAGCAAGGAGCTCAAAGCTGCCTTTCAGCAATTTGGCGTGGCCGACACGATTGCCTGGTTCGAAAAACGCGGAGTAGCGCTGAAAACGGAAGCCGACGGCCGCATGTTTCCCACCACCGACTCAAGCGAAACCATTGCCCGCACCCTCGAAGAGGCTGCCCACCAGGCCGGTGTACGCATCGTAACGAATGTGGGCGTTGAAGAAATTCAGCCCCAACCCGATGGCAATTTCCTGCTAACGCTGAGTGGTGCGGGCAGCGCCGCACTGGGCGGCCACCTCCGGGTAGCCAAGGTCCTCGTGGCCACTGGCGGCAACCCCAAAAGCGCCAACTACGACTGGCTGCGCGCCCTCGGCCACCACATTGCCGAGCCGGTGCCTTCGCTCTTCACCTTCAACATACCCCAGTCGCCCCTCAGCGAGCTCATGGGTGTGAGCGTGCCCCACGCCCGCATAGTGCTGGCCGGCGAAAAGCTGCACTACGAAGGCCCACTGCTCATCACGCACTGGGGTGTGAGCGGCCCGGCCGTGCTCAAGCTTTCGGCCTGGGGCGCACGCCGCCTGCACAAGCTTGGCTACGTCGGCACCGCCCTAATCAGCTGGGCTCCTGCACATACCGACGAAACTCTGCGCCCCTGGCTGCAACAGTTCCGGCAGGACAACGGCAAGAAAATCGTAGCTAGCAACCCGCTTTTTGGCCTGCCCCAACGCCTTTGGCGCAACCTCACCGGGCAGGCTGGTATTGCTCCCGAAACCAGGTGGAGCGACCTGCCCGCCAAAGCCCACAACCGCCTGCTCGAGTTGTTGCTGCGCACCCCGCTGGCCGTGCGCGGCAAAACCACCTATAAAGAAGAATTCGTAACCTGCGGCGGCATCATCCTCGACGAAGTCGACCTCAAAACCATGCAGAGCCGCCACGTTCCCGGCCTGCATTTCGCCGGCGAGGTGCTTGACATCGACGGCATCACCGGCGGCTTCAACTTCCAGGCAGCCTGGACTACTGGCTTCCTCGCCGGCCGGGCAATGGCCCAGCCGCTGCCTGTAGCTGTGTAACCTTCCGCGCTAACAGAGAGTAAACGAGGGCATCACTTTCACCTTAAATTACTCTTTCCTCATGGAAGCCAAAGCCACCCAAGCCCTGCTCAACGAATTGGTTGAAACCCTCAAAGATGGCCAGAAAGGCTACGCCGAAGCCATGGTCGATGTACAGGACGCCGACCTGAAAGACACTTTCAAGCACTTTGCTGCCCAACGCTCCAGCTACCTCAATGAAATTGAGGACCAAATGTTCAAGCTCGACCTCAAGCCCGATACCAATGAGGGTGCCCAGGGTTCCGTTACCGGGGCCGTCCACCGCGCCTGGATTGACCTGAAATCGGCCGTAACCGGCAAAGACAGGCACAGCATCCTCGCCGAATGCGAGCGAGGCGAAGACTATGCTAAGAAAGCTTATCAAACTGCGCTGAAAGCAGACGGCCTGCCTACGGCCCTGAAATCGGTTATCGAAAAGCAGTACCAGGGCGTAGTTGAGGGCCACGACAAGATTAAAGCCCTGCGTGATGCGTCGGCGAAATAACGGACCGCAGATTATAACAGATTTGACGGCTTGAACGGATTCATACATTCTTATTTCAAGCAGTTAAGTTCGTACTTCCGAAGCAAAAAAGGCCCCTCGATAATCGAGGGGCCTTTTTTATAGCTTAACAACTCTATCAAAACAGATGAATAATCATCACCAACAAACAATACATAATTACTATCGACTGGCAGCCTATCGACCCGGATTACAATAGCCTGGTCGAATCAGTTCAATCTGTTTAATCCGCTAAATATGCGATTCAGATATTATTCGTCGAAGCTCTCGTTGCGGGGCGTACGGGGGGCCGGGCGCGTGTCGTACTCGCGCGGCGTGCCGTAGCTGGGCTTATTGCCATAGCTGGGCTTGTCGCCGTAGCTGGCTTTGTTGCCATAGCTGGGCTTGTTGCCGTAGCTGCTGCCACCTTCGCGACGCTCGCCACCGCCGTAGCTCGGCTTGTTGCCGTAGCCGCTGCCACCATCACGGTTGCCCTTGTAGCCACCGCCGTAGCCGCTGCCACCTTCGCGACGCTCGCCGCCGCCGAAGCTGCCACCACCGCGGTTGCCACCTTTGTAGCCGCCACCGTAGCTGCTGCCGCCCTCACGACGCTCGCCGCCGTTGAAGGGACGACGCTCACGGTCGCCGCCGAAGCCGCCGGGACCACCCGTGCCGCCCGTGCGATTGAAGCCTTCCTCTTTAGCTGCGCCTTCCTGCACGGGAGTGGCGATGCTGAAGCTTACCGGCGTGCCCTGGATGCTGGTGCGGCCCAGTTTACCCACAATCTCGTCGGCATATTCCGACGGTACTTCCACGAAGCTGAACTTGTCATAGAGAGCGATGTCGCCCACTTTGGCCCCGGTCAGATTGCTCGATTCCGAAATCAGGTCCACGATGTCGCGGGGGTGAATCCGGTCCTTTTTGCCCATGGTTACGAACAGGCGGGTGTAGCCGGGACGAGCCTGGCCGGCCGCTTTGCTGGCGTCGAGGCTTTGCTGAGCACTCTTGTCCTCCTTCATGGTCATTTTCAGCAGCGCGGCGGCAATATCGAGCGAGGTTATTTCCTCACTCTGGTCGAGCAGGCGCTGCACGCGGCCCACGTATTTCTCCAGGTTGCCCTTCTCCACGATTTCCTTGATTTGATTCAGGAAAAGCGTGGTTTTCACTTCCGAAACATCGGCAAACGACGGCACCTGCTCCAGTTTAATCTGGGCCTTGGTGAAGCGCATGATGTCGCGCAGCTTATAAATGTCGCGGCCGCTCACAAACGTGAAGGCTTTGCCCGACTTGCCGGCGCGGCCCGTACGGCCGATGCGGTGCACGTAGTATTCCTCGTCAGCGGGCAGGTCATAGTTGAATACAGCCTCCACGTTGTCCACGTCGATACCACGGGCGGCTACATCGGTAGCAACCAGCACTTCGATGGTCGACTTGCGGAATTTATCCAGCGTGTTCTGGCGCTGCTGCTGACCCATGTCGCCGTGCAGGCCTTCGGCGAAATAGCCTTTGGCTTGCAGGTCGGCTACGATTTCGTCCACCATACGCTTGGTGTTGGCGAAAACGATGCTCGACTTCAGGTTGTACATGTCGAGGATGCGGGTCAGCACATCCTTTTTCTGGGGGCCGCGCACCTCAAAGTAGCTCTGCTCGATGTTGGTCACCGTCATCGTCTGGTGGTTCACCTTCACTACCTGCGGGTCGCGCTGGTACTTCTTGGTGAGCTCCATGATGGGCTTGCTCATCGTGGCCGAGAAGAACACCGTTTGGCGCTCCTTCGGCATCTTGCTTAGAATGAACTCGATGTCGTCGCGAAAGCCCATGTCGAGCATTTCATCGGCTTCATCCAGGATGATTTTGGTAGTGTTCTCCAGCTTCAGGGTACCGCGCTCGATGTGGTCCATGATGCGGCCTGGCGTGCCGATAACAATCTGCACACCCCGCTCCAGGGCGCGGAGCTGACGGTCATAAGGGCTGCCACCGTAGATGGGCACCACCATCAAGCCGCGCTTATACTTGCCCAGCTTCTGGATTTCGCCCGAAACCTGCACCGCGAGCTCACGGGTGGGGCAGAGCACTAGTACCTGCACATCCTTACTCTCGGTATCGATGTTATCGATGGCGGGAATAGAGAAAGCGGCGGTTTTGCCGGTACCCGTCTGGGCTTGGCCGATTACGTCTTTGCCGGCGAGCAGCACGGGAATAGCCGCAGCCTGAATGGCCGAAGCTTCCTCGTAGCCCATCTCGGTGATGGCGCGTTGTACTTCCTCGGAGAGGTTCAGTTCGTCAAAGCGAACCACAATTTTTTCAGCTTCCATGATTGGAGTTGATAAGGGGGAAAAAGAGACTCAGCTCTGAAAACAGCCGTACTCAGCGACGTTTCCCCTCCTACTACCTTGTCACAATCAGGCGGGAAAAAACTACCAAAAAACTACGCGGCCAATGCGTTAGCGCCTCTCTCGGGCTTGCGCGGACTTGGGCCGTCCTCAAATGCGGGTGCAAAGGTAGGAATTATTTTTGGAAAAAGCTAGCGAATAGTTAAGAACGACGAAAGAATGGTCATGCAGAGCAGAGCATCTTGTTCGCTCGGCCCTCGCGTCAACCTCATCCCCTGACCCCCTCTCCAAAAAAGAAGGGGAACCGGAAAGGCCATGTAGCACATGCTTTATCTTATGCTAGAACCGTGCAACACTGCACAAGCTAAAGCATGTGATACA
>JALYUI010000136.1 GCA_030853845.1 Bacteroidota bacterium
ATGGTGCGGCGCGACGTGGAGCCCGACCTCAACCCCGAAGGCCAGCTGGTGAGCTTTGCTGATGCCTACCCGTTTCTGCTGATTGGTGAAGCCGCGCTGGCCGACTTGAATGCCCGCCTCGCTCAGCCGGTGCCCATCAACCGCTTCCGGCCCAACTTGGTATTTGCGGGCGGCACGGCCTACGAAGACGACACCTGGGACCAGTTTCAAATTGGCGAGTTGCCGTTTCGGGCGGTGCGGGGCTGTGGCCGCTGCGTGCTCACCACCATCGACCAAGCCACGGCCACCAAAAACCCGGCCAGCGAGCCGCTGCGCACCCTGGCCACCTACCGCCAGGCCGACACCAGCACCTTGTTTGGGCAAAACGTGACCGGCCCTGGCGCGGGGCACCTGCGCGTGGGCGATGCCCTGACGGTGCTCAGCCGCAAGTAAACCGGGCCATGCGCTGGCCATGCTAGCCTCCCGGCTGCAACTCAAGGCGCTCGTAAAGCGTTTTGCGGAACCGGACCCATTGCCGGCGCTTTTTCATGGAACTGGACTTTCTGCTTGAATTCATGGCCCACCTCGCGGCCAACAATACCACCGTCTGGATGGCCGAGCACCGCCCCGACTACCAGCGGGCCCGCACTGCCTGCACCGAGCTGGTGCGCCGGGTGCTGGCCCAAACTGCCACCACCGACCCCGACCTAGCCAGCCTCACCCCTACTGATGTCCTGTTCCGGCTGCACAAGAATGACCGCAGCCAGCGCGACCCGGAGCCTTACAAGCGCCGCATGGGCGCGGGCCTGAAGCAGGGCGGCCGCCACGCCCCGCGGGCGGGCTACTTCATCGCCATTCAGCCGGAGGGGCGCAGCTGGCTGGGGGCGGGCACCTTCCACCCTACCCCGGAAATGCTAGCCGCCATCCGGCAGGAAATTCACTATAGCCCCGACGCGTTTCATCGGCAGCGGCTGGCCCCGGCGCTGCTGCAACACTTCCCGGCCGGCCTCGACACGACCGGGCCGCAGCTCACGCGTCCGCCGCGCGGCTACGTAGCTACCGACCCCGACGTGGCCTGGCTCAAGCTGAAAACCTTTGGCGTGGGCAAGCTTTACGCCGATGCCGAAGTGCTGGCTCCGGGCTTCGTAGACCAGCTGGTGGCCGACATCGCGGCGGCCCGGCCGCTGGTCGATTTCTTCAACGAGGCGCTATAAATATTTGAGGTTTCGCTCCGGAAGCGATGAAAAAGACCGTCATACTGAGCGCAGCCGAAGCATCGCTACCGCGCAACTAATCAATTTTAGTTTGGCGGTCGCGGTGCTTTGGCAAGCTCAGTATGGCGGTCTGGGTTTAATCAGGTAGTTCTTTAGAACAGCCCGTACAGCGTGTTATCAATCTTCTCGATGATGGTACCCAGGTCTTCGGGATTGCTCACATAGTCGAGCTCGTTCACGTCGATGATGAGACTGCGGCCGGCACTGTAGGTGCTAATCCACTTCTCGTAGTGCTCGTTGAGGTTTTTGAGGTACTCGATGCTGATGGTGTTCTCGTAGTCGCGGCCGCGCTTGTCAATCTGGCCGATGAGCTTGGGCAGGTCGGCGCGGAGGTAAAGCAGCAGGTCGGGCGGGGCCACGAGGTCAATGATCGACTCGAACAGGGCGTTGTAGTTGTTGTAGTCGCGGGTTTCGAGCAGGCCCGACTCGTGCAGGTTGGCCGCGAAGATGTGGGCATCTTCGTAGATGGTGCGGTCCTGAATAATGCCTTTGCCAGTTTTCTGCAACTCTTTGATAAGCTGCGTTTGGCGGAAGCGACCGTTGAGAAAATAGACCTGCAGGTGGAAGGCCCAGCGGGGCATATCGTGGTAAAAATCCTTCAGGTACGGATTGTCATCGACGTCTTCCAGAAAAACTTCCCAGCGGAAATGTTGGGCCAGCTTATGAGCCAGCGTGGTTTTACCGGCCCCGATGTTGCCGACAATAGCAATGTGCATGTGCTGCGAACGAAAAAGGTACTAAATAGCAGAACCCCAAAGATAGCAGCCCCAGCCCTTGGGGAGCGTGGCCGGCGGAACGTTTTTAGTATCGTTGCATGGTTATACTTGCGAAGTAAACTCCGCTCGTTATGGTCGCCGATACCCAACCCGTGCTGGCGCTGAACGACCGTTTTGGGGCCCCGCTGGCCGATTTTTACTACCTCCCACAGGGCACGGTGCTCTACATACGCTGGTACGGTAACCTCACGGCCGACGAAGTTATCCGGGGTGTGGCCGAGGGCTCGAAGCTCATGGCCACGCATCCGTTCACCCGCATTCTGAACGACAAGCGCAACACCAGCGGCGACTGGAGCGACGCGCTGCCCTGGCTCGAATACGAATGGCTGCCGCTGGCCGTGGCCGGGGGCGTGCGGGCCATCGCCTACCTGCTCTCGCCCGATTTAGAATCACAGGTTGTGAGCCAGGAATTTATGGAAGACATTGGGCGGCAGGTGCATACGGCCCTATTTCTACACGAGGAACCAGCGCGGCACTGGCTACTGCAATAACAGTAGCAATACAC
>JALYUI010000759.1 GCA_030853845.1 Bacteroidota bacterium
CATGGTCCTGGGCCAGGCGCTTGGCCCCCAGCGCCAGGGCGATGGTGACTACTGCCGGCAGCGCCTCCGGGATGGCGGCCACGGCCAGCGAGATGGACACCAGCAGCAAATCGCCCAGCGGCTCGCCCCGCCACCAGCCCGCCGCGAAAAAGACCAGGCAGATGCCGCCCGCGCCCGCCGCCAGCCACTTGCCAAACGTGCCCAGCCGCTGCTGCAGCGGCGTCGGGGATTCGGGCGTTTGCAGCAGGGCGGCGATTTTGCCCAGCTCGGTGCCCATGCCGGTAGCCACCACGTAGGCCGTGGCCCGGCCGCTGGTGACGCTGGTGCCCTTGTAGCCCAGGTTCAGGCGGTCGCCGAGGGCGTAGGTGCCGGGAGGCAGCGCGGCGGGGTTCTTCTCCACGTTGGCCGATTCGCCGGTCAGCGTCGACTCATCGACTTTCAGGGCGTGGGTTTCCAGCCAGCGCACGTCGGCCGGAATGACGTTGCCGGCTTCGAGCAGCACCACGTCGCCGGGCACGAGGGCGGCGGCCGGCACGGCCTGGGGCTGGCCAGCGCGCAGTACCTGGGCCTGCGGTGGGTCCAGCTGCTGCAGGGCGGCCATGGCCTTATCGGCCCGGTATTCCTGCCCGAAGCCGATGGCCGCATTCAGCACAATAATGGCCAGGATGACGTAGGCCGACTGCGTTTCGCCCACCAACGCCGAGATGGCGGTAGCCGCCAGCAGCACTAGAATCATCACGTCGGTGAACTGGTGCAGCAGGAGCCGCCACCAGGTTTTCTTGCGGGAGGCCGCCAGCTGATTGGGACCGTGCTCGGCCAGCAACCGGGCGGCCGTGGCCGCATCGAGGCCCGTGGGCGCGGAGTGTAGCGCCTGGGCTACTTCCGTCGCGGATGCCAGGTAGTAGTCCATCAGAACAAGTGGTTTTAAACTTGATTAGCGGCAGCTATGTGGCCCGCGCCAACCGCCACCGCGTTGCAGCGCACCCGCTCCAGCAGGGCCTGCTGGGCGGCGGCCACGTTGGCCGCCTGCCCGGCCCAGATTTCCAGGGCCGGCTGTTGCAGCGCCCGGCCAAACGAAAAGGTCAGCGCCCACGGCAGCCGGCCGGCGAACCGCTCGTGCATGGCCGCCAGGTGGCGCGTGGCCTCCTCGGGCGACTGCCCTCCCGACAAAAACGCCACCCCCGGCACCGCCGCCGGCACCGTGCGCAGCAGGCAGGTAATGGTCGTGTCGGCAACCTGCGCGGTGGTGGGCTGCTGGGGGCAGTCGGCCCCGGCCAGCACCATGCTGGGTTTTAGGAGCATTCCTTCCAGGGCCACGCCCTGGATGCGCAGCTGGGCAAATACCTCGTGCAGCACGTCTTCCGTCACGGCCGCGCTACGGGCCAGGGAATGGGGGCCGGTCAGCAGCACTTCGGGTTCTACGATGGGTACCAGGCCGGCCGCCTGGCACAGGGCGGCGTAGCGGGCCAGAGCGTGGGCGTTGGCCGAGATGCCGGCCCGGCTGGGCCGGTCGTGGCCGATGGTGAGCACCGCCCGCCACTTGGCGAAGCGGGCTCCCAGCGCCGCGTACTCGGTCAGGCGGGGGCGCAGGCCGTCGAGCCCGTCGGTCACCTGCTCGCCGGGGAAGCCGGCCAGTTCGTGCGCGCCCAGGTCTACTTTGATGCCCGGAATAATGCCCGCCTGCTGCAGGATTTTCACGAAGGAAACGCCCGTCCCGGTGTGCTGGCGGATGGTTTCATCGAAGAGAATGGCCCCGCTGATGCCCTCGCTCAGCCCCGGCGTGGTCACCAGCAGCTCGCGGTAGGCGCGGCGGGCCGCCACGGTTTGCGGAATGCCCAGGGCGGCGAAGCGGGCGTTGGCGGTGCCGGTGCTTTCGTCCATCGCCAGCAGGCCCTTGCCGGGGGCCATCAGCGCCTGGGCCGTGGTAGTTAAGGTGGTTGTGTTCATATAGTTGATATTAAAACGCCCCAGTCGCGCCGGTTAATAAACGCCGGGGCAGGCTTTTGCCGGCAACGTGCCGACTTACTTCAGGGAACTGCGTAGCAATTGCGCGTTCAGGGCCACGATGACGGTGCTCGCGCTCATGAGCACCGCGCCGATGGCGGGACTTAGCACGAAATGCGGGTAGAGCACCCCGGCCGCCAGCGGTAGGGCGATGACGTTATAGCCCGTGGCCCAGAACAGGTTCTGCATCATCTTGCGGTAGGTAGCCTTGCCGAACTCCACCAAGTTGGTGATGTCGGTGGGCTTGCTGTTGACCAGGATGATATCGGCGGTTTCGGCGGCGATGTCGGTGCCCGAGCCCACGGCGATGCCCACGTTGGCCTGGGCCAGGGCGGGGGCGTCGTTCACCCCGTCGCCGGTCATGGCCACGAACTGGCCCTGGGCCTGCAAATCCTGGATGATTTTGACTTTTTGGTCGGGCAAGACTTCGGCGTACACGCCGTCGAGGCCCAGCTCCTTCGCCACGGCATCGGCTACCTGCTGGTTGTCGCCGGTGGCCATGTAGACTTTGATGCCCTGCTGTTGCAGGCGTTGCACGGCCTCCTTGGAATCGTCGCGGATGCGGTCGGCCAGGGCCACGTAGCCGGCCAGCTGCCCGTCCAGCAGCACGAATACCACCGTTTCGGCCCCGTTGCTGATGGCATCGGGAGGCGGGGCGATGTTCTTTTCTTTGAGGTAGCCGGGGCTGGCCACTACCACTGCCTTGCCGTTTACGGTGGCCGTTACCCCTTTGCCGGTCATTGATTTAGAATCCTGAATGGTGGGCAGGGTCAGGTTGCGCTGGTGGGCCTCGCGCACGATGCCCTGGGCAATGGGGTGCTGCGAGTGCTGCTCCAAAGCAGCGGCGGTGCCCAGCAGGGTCGCCTCGTCGAGTCCCGCGGCCAGCACTTTGACGCGGGTGACGCCGAACGCCCCTTCGGTGAGGGTGCCGGTTTTGTCGAACACCATGGCCGTGATTTTGCGGGCTTCCTCAAAGGCCGTGCGGTTGCGAATCAGCAGGCCTTTGCGGGCAGAAATGGAGGTGGAAATGGCCACCACCAATGGAATGGCCACCCCCAGCGCGTGGGGGCAAGCAGTGACCATCACCGTCACCATGCGCTCAATGGCGAAGGCCGTGCCCTTGCCCAGCCACAGCCACGCGGCCAGCGTGCCCAGGCCGCCCACTAATGATATGGCCGTGAGCCAGCCGGCGGCGCGGTCGGCCAGGGTTTGGGTCTGCGACTTGGTGTTCTGGGCTTCGCCCACCATCTTCACCACCTTGCTCAGGTAGCTATCGGCCCCCTGGTGGGTGACCCGTACGGTGAGCGCACCCTCGCCATTCACGGCCCCGGCGATGACCTTGCCGCCCGTTTCCTTCGGCACCGGCGCACTTTCGCCGGTCAGCATGCTCTCGTTCACCGTGCTGCTACCGTCCGTCACTTCGCCGTCGGTAGGGATTCGCTCGCCGGGCCGCACCAGCACCACATCGCCCACCACGAGGGCACTCACTTGCACGTCGTTAATTGCGTCGCCCTGCTTTTGGTGGGCCTCGGCGGGCAGTAGCTTCACCAGCAGCTCCAGCGCCCGCGAAGCCCCGGCCACCGACCGCATTTCGAGGTAGTGGCCCAATAGCATGATGTCAATCAGGGTGGCCAGCTCCAGAAATAGGTCCATGCCCCGCAGCCACCCCACCGTCACGGCCACGCTGTAGCCGTAGGCCACGCCGATGGCCACGGCCACCAGCGTCATCATGCCCGGCTGCCGGTTGCGCAGCTCGCCCACCGTGCCGCTGAGGAACGGCCACCCACCGTAAAGGTAAATAACAGTGGCCAGTCCCAGCACGAGCGGGGTGCTGTAGGGGAAGGTGAAGTGGTAGCCCACCAGGTTCTGGAACATCATCGACAGGCCGACGACGGGCACCGACAGCGCCAGGCACACCCAGAAGCGGCGCAGGAAGTCGGCAATCATGGCCCCGTGGTCGTGCCCGCCCGCCGGGCTGTGGTCCATTTTACCGTGGTCCATCGGGCTAAGGCTCCCGGGTTTAGCCGGGGGAGCAGGTGTCGCCGGGGCGGCGGGCTTGGCCGAAGCCGCCGGAGCGGTCGGCAGCGGGGCGGTCGTCGGTTCGGGGTGGTTTGTCATAATGCCGGAGGCAGCTAACCAAGGGGAAAACAGCGGGCCGCCAAGGGCCCGCTGCCAACGGAAATCGGCAGGGCAACCGGCCTACATTTTCATGTCGCCCATTTTGTCGCCGGTCTTCATGGGGGGGCGCTTTATCGAGCCGGGGTGCATGGTCATGCGGCCGTCCATCATCATGCACTCGCCTTCTTTTAGCCTTTTGATGGTGCCATCCTTCGTTTTGCAGGTGCCATCGGTCATGCACATCGAGCCGTCGCTCATGGTCATGTTTGCGGTTAAGGGCACCATTTTGCCGCCTTTCATGAGGGTCATTTTGCCGTCCTTCATCAGGCAGTAGTCGACCGATGATTTCGCGGTGGTCGGCGAATGGGCTATTTTGGGGGCCGTCTGCGCGAGGGCGGCGGTACCAGTTGCGGCAAGGAGCAGCAGGGGCAGGAGGTGAGCTATTTTTTTCATGATAAAGGGGAAAAGGAATGAGTTATTGGGACGCCGCTAGGCTTTCCACTGCCAGTTGCGGATTTCGGGCATGTCCTCGCCGTGGCTGTCGATGTAGCGCTTGTGCTCCACCAGCTTATCCTGGAGGTGCTGCTTGAGGTAGGCACCCTTGTTGCCGAGCCCGGGCACCCGGTCGAGCACGTCCATGACCAGGTGGAAACGGTCCATGTCGTTGAGCACCGTCATGTCGAAGGCCGTGGTGATGGTGCCCTCCTCTTTATAGCCGCGCACGTGCAGAAGCTGGTTGTTGGCGCGGTTGTAAGTAAGGCGATGCACCAGCCAGGGGTAGCCGTGGAAGGCGAAAATGACCGGCTTGTTGCGGGTGAAAAGGGCGTCGTAATCGGCGTCGCTCAGGCCGTGCGGATGCTCGGTGCTGCGCTCCAGCTTGAGCAAATCGACCACGTTGACGACCCGGATTTTCAGCTCCGGCAGGTTCTCGCGCAGGATGCTGGCGGCGGCCAGGATTTCGAGGGTGGGCACGTCGCCGCAGCAGGCGAGCACGGCGTCGGGCTCCTGGCCGGCGTCGGTGCTCGCCCACGGCCAGAGGCCGATGCCCTCGGCGCAGTGGGTGCGGGCGGCGGCCATGTTCAGCCACTGCGGGGCGGGGTGCTTGCCGGCCACGATGACGTTCACGTAGTGGCGCGAGCGCAGGCAGTGGTCCATCACCGAGAGCAGGCAGTTGGCATCGGGCGGCAGGTACACGCGCACCACGCTGGCTTTCTTGTTGATTACGTGGCCGATAAAGCCGGGGTCCTGGTGCGTGAAGCCGTTGTGGTCCTGCCGCCACACGGTGGAGGTGAGCAGGTAATTCAGCGAGGCCAGCTTGCGCCGCCACGGAATTTCGAGCGTCATTTTCAGCCATTTGGCGTGCTGGTTGAACATGGAGTCCACAATGTGCACGAAGGCCTCGTAGCTGTTGAACAGCCCGTGCCGGCCGGTCAATAAATACCCTTCGAGCCAGCCCTCGCACTGGTGCTCGCTCAGCATTTCGAGCACGCCGCCATCCGGGGCCAGGAACTCGTCGTTGACCTCCACCGGCGCGTCCCACTGGCGGTTAGTGGCTTCGAATACCGCCTCCAATTTGTTCGAAACCGTTTCGTCGGGCCCGAAGATGCGGAAGTTGCGCGGGGCAGCGTTGCGCGCCAGCACGTCGCGCAGAAACCGGCCCACCGTGCCGGTATCGCTGGCCTCCACGGCCCCCGGCGCGGGCACGTTCACGGCGTAATCGGTGTAGTCGGGCAGGTGCAAACCGTGCAGCAGCAGGCCGCCGTTGGCGTGGGGGTTGGCCCCCATGCGGCGTTCGCCCATGGGGGCCAGGGCCGCTATTTCGGGCCGTAACCGCCCATTGGCGTCGAACAGCTCTTCGGGCCGGTAGCTTTTCAGCCAGCCTTCCAGTTGGACCAAATGCGCGGGCGGCGCGCTGGCCGACACGGCCAGCGGCACCTGATGCGAATGGAAAGTGCCCTCGTTGGGTACGCCGTCCACTTCCTTCGGGCCGGTCCAGCCCTTGGGCGATTTCAGCACAATCAGCGGCCAGCGCGGCCGGGTGAGGTCGCCGTTTTCCCGGGCATTCTGTTGGATGGCCAGGATATCGACCACCGCCTCGTTGAGGGCCGCCGCCATCGCCTGGTGCATCAGCTCCGGTTCGTGGCCTTCCACGTAATAGGGCGTCCAGCCGTAGCCGCGCAATAGCTGGTCCAGCTCTTCGGGCGTAATGCGAGCCAGCACCGTGGGGTTGGAAATCTTGTAGCCGTTGAGGTGCAGGATGGGCAGCACCGCGCCGTCGCGGGCCGGGTTGAGGAACTTGTTGGAGTGCCAGGCGGTGGCCAGCGGGCCGGTTTCGGCCTCGCCGTCGCCAACTACGCAGGCCACCAGCAGTTCCGGATTGTCGAACACCGCCCCGAAGGCGTGGCTGAGCGAGTAGCCCAGCTCCCCACCCTCGTGGATGGAGCCCGGCGTTTGGGGCCCCGCGTGGCTGGAGATGCCGCCGGGGTAGGAAAACTGCGTAAACAGCCGTTTCAGCCCGACTTCATCCTGGCTGATGTTGGGGTACACCTCGCTGTAGGTGCCTTCCAGGTAGGTCCCGGCCACCACCGCCGGCCCGCCGTGGCCGGGGCCTGAGAGGTAAATCATGTTCAGGTCATGCGCCTTGATGGCCCGGTTGAGGTGGGTATAGATGAAGTTCTGGCCCGGCGTGGTGCCCCAGTGCCCCAGCAGCATCTTTTTGATGTGCGTGAGCTTGAGCGGTTCGCGCAGCAAGGGGTTGTCGCACAGGTATATCTGGCCCACCGAGAGGTAGTTGGCGGCCCGCCAGTAGGCGTCGATAAGCGCGAGTTCTTCCGCCGTCAGCGGCGTGGGACCGGGATGCACGGCCGGCGGGGCAAGGGTGTTGGTGTCGGTTTCCATAGAAGTTGGGGTTAGACGATTTTCACTTTACCAGTCAGCAAAAGCCGCTGGACGAGCTGCGCAATCAGGCGCTCCTCGTTGGTGGGGATGATGCGGACGGTGACGCGGCTGGCGGCGCTGGAAATCACGGCCGCGTGAGTGGCGTTGTGAACCGCGTCGAGCTCCAGGCCCAGAAACCCTAGCCCGGCGCAGATGCGGGCGCGCACCTCGGCCGCGTGCTCGCCAATGCC
>JALYUI010000790.1 GCA_030853845.1 Bacteroidota bacterium
GGGCTTTGGAAGGGCGGCCGGGGTAGGTTTGCTGTTTGGCAGAAACTGGCCGTACAAGCGTGGCGTTGTTGTGGTATCTTGCGTTAGCTACCAGACTGCTATTCCATGTGCTGCGTAAATACGTGGATAGAATCAGGTAGGAAGCGGCGCAAATAATGCTGGCATCTATAGTGGAAGGCCGCCAAGTAGTGTGTGAGTTTTAATCTTTTACATTTAATTCTATTATGACTGTCACATCACACGTTTCAGGTAGTCTGACCAAGGAAATTCTTTTCACGGCCGCTGACCAATTACCCGACCGATTTGAGTTGGATGAGTTAATTGACCGTTTGCTTCTGATACAGAAAATTGAAAAAGGCCGGGAGCAGAGCCGTAACAATCAGATTCATTCCCAGGAGGAAGTTAAACAACTGGTGAAAACGTGGTTCAAATAAACTGGACCACTGCGGCCCTCGAAGAACTGGCAGCTATTCGCGATTATTCGCTCCAACTCTCGCCTAACTATGCCGAACAACTGATTGAGCGCATTATTGAGCGTACCGATTCACTAGTAAAATTTATCCGCCTGGGGCGCATCGTTCCCGAATACGCAGATGCTGCGGTGCGTGAGTTGCTGGATGGCCGCTACCGCATCATGTATGAAATTGTGAATGAGGAGCGAGTGGATATTATCCATGTTCACCCAAATGCCAAGCCACTTCCTGACCGTAGTTGAAAAAATAATCGATTCTTCGATAATGACCAAGAAAATAGTCCTGCAAGCAATCAGTAAGTTGCCCGATAATTTCAGTTTAGATGTTATGATTGAGCGACTTGTCTTTATCGAAAAGGTAGAAGAAGGATTCGCGCAACTTGACCGGGGTGAGTGGAAAACCCACGAAGAAGTAAAGGAAATGGTGAAGGCATGGCGCAGATAATCTGCATCAGATTTACGTATGCTGTACTGTCGCTGGAATATCGAATAATTGAAACTGAAGCCCGTGTTTTCTTGTCAAATTAGGATGCACATCTGCCCGCATAGCGTGCAATAGTTCAGTTAGCGCTTTATCATGAGCCCCAATTGATACCGCATTATTACTGAGTTTTATTACGTCTTGAAACTTGTAAAGTGCTGTTAATACTATTTCTGGTGCTACTAATTGGATGTTGTTAGCTGCATCAGCGTATTTTAGTTGATTGTCGGGAGTTGACCGAGAACTTACAACTCCAGATAGTGCTGCTAGGTAGGCTCGATAATGTTCTAACTTCAATTTTCGCCACTCAATTTCTTGCTCACGGCGTTTTGAAAGATAGTAAGTCAATCCTGCGACAAGAACAGCCGAACCAGTAGAGATTAGAGCGGTAATGAGGGAGATTTCCATTGATGAGTAGCTTGATGCACGATAGTATCTACCCCCCAAACCCCGCATAGCGCCGCTTGCGCCGCCACGCCCGCACAGCCCCGAACAGCCCCAGCAGCAGCAGCGGCGCGCCCAGGTTCAGCAGCTGCCAGCGGCGGCGCTGTTCGGCCAGCTTCACTTTGTCGAGGGGGCGGAGGGTGATTTGCTTGCCGCGCACGGCAATGAGGCCGGTTTCGTCGAGCAGGTAGTCGGTGGCGTTGAGGACCAGCTCGCGGTTGGCGAATTCGGTGTTGGCGAGGCGGTCGAAGCCCAGGCGGTAGGGGTTGCCGGTTTTAGGGTCGATTTCGGAGCGGATGAAGTCGCCATCGGAAATGACGAGGACTTTGCTGGGTTTGGCGTTGGCTGGCTTTTCGGGCTGGAATTGCAGGGTGCCGGGCCGGGCGCGGTTGGCGAAGAGGGAGGTGAACTGCCCTTCGAGCAGGTAGGCCACCGGCTGGAAACCCTTCTGGTAGAGCTTGGGATTGGGCTCCAGGCGGGCGTCATTGAAGTTGATGGGGACCGGGGCGGGCAGCACGCGGGTATAGCGCGAGGTAGTCATCAGGGCCGTTTTGCGGATGCCGCGGGCCTTCACCGTGTCCAGATTGCCCACGAATTTGAGGTACACCGCATCGAGATTGCGGGTGATGGGGTGGGGGCTGAACTTGTTGATGAGCGGGTAGAGTTGCCAGGGCATGGGCTCGATTTTGGGCTTGTTGCCATCCATGCCGGTCACGAGCGGTATTTGGCCGCTGTTGAGGTCGAGGAGCAGGTTCTGGTTCAGGCGCAGGCCGTACTTGAAGAACAGGTCCTCTAGGTTGAGGTCGTAGGGGGTGGCCAGGGCCACCCCATTTCGGGCAACGCTGTCGAGGTCCACGCGCAGGGCATCGACGAAGAACATGGCCCGGCCGCCCTGGGTGATAAACTGGTCGAGCTTGAACTTGTCATCTTCGGAATAAGGCGTTTTGGGCTGGGCCACCACCACGGCATCAAGCGCGCTCAAGTCCTTCACCTTGCTGAGCGTGACGCGGAACACGTCATATTGTTGCTGCCACGCGCCCAGCATATCGCCGGCCTGCACGTTGTCGAGCTCGCCGTGGCCTTCCACCACGCCAATGCGCTTGCGCAGGGCCGGCACTAGGCTGCGGATGGTGCTGGCCAGCTCGTACTCCAGCCCTTCAATGCTCTGGTTGAGGCGCACGTCGGCCGGGGCGGCTTGGTTGCCGCGCAGTAGCAGCACGTTTTTATCGTGGCCGCCCACGCTCACCACGGCGTAGGGGAAAATTATTTTCTCGACGCGCTTACCGTTTTCAGTGGCTCCAAGATTGGTCGGTTTCAGCCCTTTTTTGAAGAGCGTTTGGTAGAACTGGTTGCGGGCAGCTTCAGAGCCGGCGGCGCTGGGGTCGATAAAAATGTAGTTGAGGTTGCTGCCGCCGTACACCCGGAACTCGTTCAGGGTTTCACGCACGCCCTGCTCCAGGCGGCGGAAGGCGGGCGGAAAGTCGCCGGTGAGGTACACCGTGATGGTAACCGGCTGCTTCAGGTCGCGCAGCAGCGTTTTGGTGGCCGGCGACATGGTGTAGCGCTTTTCTTCGGTCAAATCGACGCGGAAAAACAGGCGCTGGGCAATGAAATTAAATAATAGCAAAGCGCCGACAAGGGCCGCGAACGTAAGCAAGTCGCTGCGCTTTCGAGTAGTAGCAGATGCTTTAACTTGCGCCGATTCAAACGAGTTTTCGGATGGATTCATAAATGCTGATTGATGGCAGTTGGGAACGAGCTAAAGCATGTTCTACTGCCAATTCCGACTCCGTAAAGCCAGCCGGGTAGCCAGCAGTGCCACGGCCACCACGCTGAAGAAATAAACCAAGTCCCGCGAGTCAACCAGCCCTTTGCTCAGGTCGCGGTAATGGGCCGCGATGCCGAGCTGGCTCACGTAATAGGCCGCGCTGCTCTGCATGACCGAAGCCAGCGAATCGAAACCCGAATACACCAGGAAACAGCCCACCACGGCCACCAGAAAGGCAATAATCTGGTCGCGGGTGAGGGCCGAGGCGAGCACGCCAATGGCCGCAAAAACGCCCGCCAGCAGCGCCAACCCCAGGTAGGAACCCACCGTGGCGGCCGAATCTATGTTGCCTTCGGGGCTGCCCAGCTTATAAACTGAAAAGTAGTAGAGCAGCGTGGGCACCAGCGCCAGCAGCGCCAGCAGCAGGCAGGCCAGGTACTTGCCGCCGATAATCTGCCCGTCGGTGAGTGGCCGGGTCAGCAGCAGCTCGATGGTGCCGGCCTTTTTTTCCTCGGCAAACGTACGCATGGTGATGGCCGGAATCAGGAACAGAAATATCCAGGGAGCCAGGTTGAATAGCGTCTGCAGGTCGGCGTAGCCGTAGTCGAGTACGCTGCTATCGGGGAAAACCCAGACGAACAGGCCCGTGGCAATCAGGAAAACCCCCAGCACCACGTAGGCCACAGGGGAGTTCAGGAAGGCATTGAATTCTTTTTGGAGGATTGTTAGCATAGGTTTCTGAACGTCATGCAGAGCATTCCGCGCATTAAGCGGCGACGCAGCGGAGTCGAAGCATCTGGCGTGTGCTAGTAATTTAATGGTTTGAAACGACAGAAATTTAGTCGAATGCAGGGTTGAATATTTTTTGGCCTTTCAAGGGGGCTAGTTCATTGAATTTGAAAGGACACAATACATTAACTAGGCTCAAAAGCTCTTCAAAATGCATGACTCTAATTGTACCTTCCAAATCGTAACAATCAATGTCTCGCAGCCTAAGCTCATTAGCCTTAAATAAATAAAACTTGTATTCGCCTTCCCATTTCTGTACCCCAACTGATAGCAAATATCTCCCGTCTCCCTCGCCGAAATAATCAGATTTACCAACCTGCTTTCCAGCTTCTATCCACTCTCTTACTCTGCTAAAATTTTCCATAAAACAGAGACTACTTCGTCAATTCCCCAAAAACCTCCTCCAGACTCTGGTGCTCCTGCCGCAGCCCCAGCAGAATCCAGCCTTCCTGCCCGGCCAGGCGCGACACGGCGGCGCGTACGTCGGTGCCCGGCGCGGTGCGGAGCAGGACTGCCCCATCGGGCGCGAGCTCGACGTGGCGCACGCCGGGCAGCTGGACTAGCTTGGCCGTTTCCACCGCGCCTTCGAACTCGGCGCGCACCACGGTTTCGCCGGCGGCGCGGGCGGCCAGCTCGGCCACCGGGCTGTCGGCCACCAGCTGGCCCCGGCTGATGATGAGCACGCGGGAGCACAGGGCGGTGACTTCGGGCAGAATATGGGTGCTGAAAATGACGGTTTTATCCTCGCCCACCTCGCGGATAAGCTGGCGGATTTCCAGAATCTGGTTGGGGTCGAGGCCGGTGGTAGGCTCGTCGAGGATGAGCACATCCGGGTCGTGGATGAGGGCCTGGGCCAGGCCCACGCGCTGCCGGTAGCCCTTGCTGAGCGCCCCGAGTTGCTTGTTTTGCTCGCGGCCCAGGCCCACCCGCGCCACTAGGGCGGCCACGCGCTGCCGCAGGGCGCGGCCCCGCAGCCCATGCACGGCTCCAATAAATTCCAGGTACTCATGCACGTACATGTCCAGGTACAACGGGTTGTGCTCGGGCAGGTAGCCTACCCGGCGGCGCACTTCCAGGGGC
>JALYUI010000003.1 GCA_030853845.1 Bacteroidota bacterium
ACATCATCACGGTGATTCTATGCGTGGCGGGCATTTTTGCCTACATCAAGCTCGGCAAGGAGAAATTCCCCGATATCGTGATTCCGCGCATCATCGTGGCCACGGTGTACCCCGGCACCTCTCCCACGGACATCGAAAACCTGGTGACGCGCCAACTCGAAAAGGAGATTAAATCCGTGAACGGCGTGAAGCACATCAACTCCACTTCGAACCAGGATTATTGCATCGTGGACGTGGAGTTTACCTCCGGCGTGGACGTGCAGGCCGCCAAGCAGCTCATCAAGGATGCCGTGGACAAGGCCAGCACCGAGCTGCCCAACGACCTGCCCAGCGCGCCGCTGGTGAAGGAAGTAAACATCTCGGAGCAGCCGATTATGTACGTGAACCTGAGCGGTAACTTGCCCGCCGCCCAGCTCAAGAAGTACGCCGACGACTTCCAGGATAAGATTGAGGCGCTGTCCGAAATCACCCGCGTCGACATCGTGGGCGCCCTCGACCAGCAGGTGAACGTGGACGTGGACCTGAACAAGCTGCGCGCCTCGCGCCTGAGCTTCGGCGATATCAGCCGCGCCATCGGCTCGGAAAACGTGACCGTTTCGGGCGGCTCCATTGACGTGGGCGGGCAGAAGCGCGCCGTGCGCGTGGCCGGCCAGTACGTCCGCGCCGAAAACATCGCCGACATCCAGGTGAAAAACCTGAACGGCGCACCCGTGCGCCTCGGCGACATCGCCACCGTGACGGACGGCTTTAAGGACCGCGAAAGCTACGCCCGCCTCGACGGCAAGCCCTCTATTGCCCTGAACGTGGTGAAGCGCCAGGGCGAAAACCTGATTGACGCTTCCGATAAAATCAAGGCCATCATCGCCGACTCCAAGGCCAGCCTGCCCAAGGAGCTGTCCATCACCGTAACCGGTGATACTTCGAACGATACCCGCGTGACGCTGCACGACCTCATCAACACCATCATCATCGGCTTCCTGCTGGTGACCCTGATTCTGATGTTCTTCATGGGCACCACCAACGCGCTGTTTGTGGGCCTCTCCGTGCCGATTTCGATGTTCCTGGCCTTCCTGGTCATTCCCGTGTTCGGCTTCACGCTGAACATGATTGTGCTCTTCGCCTTCCTGCTGGCCCTCGGTATTGTGGTCGATGACGCCATTGTGGTGATTGAAAACACGCACCGCCTGCTGCACGAGCACCCCAACCTGAGCACGCCGAAAGCTGCCAAATTCGCGGCCGGCGAGGTATTCGTGCCCGTGCTGGCCGGCACGCTCACCACGGTGGCGCCGTTCGTGCCGCTGCTGTTCTGGCCCGGCATCGTGGGCTCGTTCATGTACTACCTGCCCGTTACGCTCATCATCACGCTCATGGCCTCGCTCATCGTGGCCTTCATCATGAACCCGGTGTTTGCCGTAAGCTTCATGGAGCGCGAGGAGCATTTCGACGAGGACCTGCACAGCAAGCCCAAGCTCACGCGCAATTTCCTCATTGCCATAGGCGTGCTGCTGCTCATTGCCATTGGCGGCTACGTGGCGCACTCGCCGTTCGTGGGCAACCTGGCCATTACGGTTATTCTGCTCTGCTTCCTCAACGTGTTCGTGTTCGTGAAGATGATTGCCTGGTTCCAGACGCGGGCGCTGCCCAAGTTCCAGAACGGCTACGCCAGCCTCGTGCGCTGGGCCATTGGCCACCCGGCCCTGGTGATGGTGGGCGTGCTGGTGCTCTTCGTGGGCTCGTTCGTGGCCGTGGGCGCGCGCAAGCCGCACGTCGACTTCTTCCCGAAGGGCGACCCCAAGTTCATTTACACCTACCTGAACATGCCCGTGGGCACCCGCGTCGAAGTCACCGACTCGATTACCCACGTCCTCGAAAACCGCATCTACGATGTCATCGGCCGCAACAACCCCGATGTGGAATCAGTGATTAGCAACGTGGCCATCGGCGCCAACGACCCCGGCGATGCCTCGTCGGCCGGCGGCGTGTCGCAGTCGCACATGGGCAAAGTGGCCGTGGCGTTCAAGGAGCTGAGCGCCCGCACCGGCCCCAAAACCCGCGTGTACATGGACAAAATCCGCGAGGTGGTAAAGGGCATTCCCGGAGCCGAAATCTCGGTTGACCAGGAAGCCAGCGGCCCGCCGCAGCCCAAGCCCATTGCCATCGAAGTAGCCGGCGACGACTACAAGGTGCTGGCTGCGCTGTCGAAGAAAGTGACCCGCTACGTCGACTCGCTGCACATTGGCGGCGTCGAGGCCCTGCGCTCGAATCTGCAGGACCGCAACCCCGAAATCGCCGTCAACATCAACCGCACCCGCGCCAACCGCGAGGGCATCAGCACGGGTCAGATTGGCATGGAGGTGCGCACGGCCATCTACGGCACCGAGGCCAGCAAATTCAAAACCGCCGACGACGAATACCCCATCCAGGTGCGCTACGCTAAGCCTTATCGTGAAGACGTGGATGCCGTGATTAACGCTCCGCTCACCTTCCGCGATGCCACCGGCGCCATCCGCCAGGTGCCCATCTCCTCGGTGGCCGACGTCACCTACGGCAGCACCTACGGCGGCATCAAGCGCAAAGACACGCACCGCGTCATCACCATCTCGTCGAACGTGCTCAACGGCTTCTCCGGCCCCGACGTGGCCAGCGCCGTGCAAACTGCCCTCAAATCCTTCCCCACGCCCCCCGGCTACACCATCGACATGGGCGGTGCCCAGGAAAGCCAGAAGGAAACCACCAACTTCCTGCCCCTGGCCGGCATCGGGGCCCTGGGCCTCATCTTCCTCATTCTCGTCACCCAGTTCAACTCGTTCAGCAAGCCGGTCATCATCCTTTCCGAGGTGCTGTTCTCGATTGCCGGCGTGTTCTGGGGCCTGGCCATCACGGGCCAGAACGTGAGCATCGTGATGACGGGCGTGGGCATCATCGCCCTGGCCGGCATCGTGGTCAAAAACGGCATTCTGCTGGTCGAATTCACCGACATGTTGCGCTCGCAGGGCATGCCCCTGCGCGAAGCCATCGTGCTGGCCGGCCGCACCCGCCTCAACCCGGTTATCCTCACGGCCACGGCCGCCACGCTGGGCCTCATCCCGCTGGCTATCGGCTTGAACATCGACTTCTACGAGCTGTTCGCCAGCGGCAACCCGCACTTTTTCATCGGCGGCGAGTCGGTTACGTTCTGGGGCCCGCTGGCCTGGACCATTATTTTCGGCCTCACCTTCGCCACGGGAATCACGCTGCTGGTAGTACCAGTGATGTATTTGCTGAGCGAATCGCTGAAAGCAAAAATTTCCGGAAAAAATTCAGACTCCCTTGCAACCGTTTCCGAAGAGGTGGACTCTGAAGAAATACAGGCGGCTACGCCGGCTGTACTGGCATAGCGCTTCAGGCGTTGTCGGTGCCCGCCGGCCGGGGGCTGTTGCAGCAGCTCCCGCCGTCGGGCATCTGAGTGCCGTCTGACTCGTTCTTGTGCGTTATTTTTTTTGCAATACCGTTATGTACGTATCCACCACCGCCGCCCTTCACCACACGCCCACCATCGAGCAGCAGGTGTTCCGCATCATCAGCAAGCGCAAGGCCATTCGGGCCAGCCGCGTGCGCAAAACCGCCAGCCTCGCCCGCGACCTGCGCTTCGACACCGTCGACGTGGTCGACATCATCCTGGAGTTGGAGCGCAATTTCAGCATTATCATCCCCGACGAAGTGCCCCTCTACACGGTGGGCGACTTCGTGCGCTTCGTGCGCGACCACGCCGTGGCCGCCTAGCCCCGCCTCAATCCCAAACTGATATTGGTGGTCTGTTTAGCCCGCCACTTGCTGGAAACGCGGCCAACCGCTGCCTGGCGGCCTTTCAGCATAAAGCCCCCGCTGCCATTGGCAACGGGGGCTTTTTTTGGCCCTTCAGCCGAAGGGCGGAAGCGCTAGCGAATGTTGCCGCCGGTATTGGTAGCGGTGGTTTCGGGCTCGCGGCTGCTGTCGGTGGTGTGGGCGGCCACGGAAGCGGTGCCAGCGTGCTTGGCCGACTCTTCGGCCGGCTGCGGCGTGCTGGCGGCCGGCTCATGGGAGTGCGAGGGCTGCATTGGAGCCTCAGCGGTGGGCGTGAAGCCACTGGTAGCCGAGGCAGCAGCATCGCTAGCTACTTCGCTGGGCCGGGTCAGCTCCCACTCGTGGAAGCGGTCCATCTCGTGCTTGAGGGTGGTCGAGAACCAGGCCACCAAGGCCACGTCGTCGAGCAGGCCCAGCACCGGAATGAAGTCCGGAATCAAATCAATCGGGCTGATGAAGTAGACGAGCACGGCCACGGCCGCCGCCACCGTACTGGTGGGTACGCCCGTGTACTCACCCGAAACCGAGGCTTTGATGAGCCGGAACATGGTCTGGAGGGTTTCCCAGGCCTCGTGGGCCAGGGTGCCTACGTCGTTTTTCTCGCTGGCCTTTTTGTAGGCATCGGTCAGCAGCGACTTCAGGCGGGTGGGCTGGCGGATGTAGCCTTCGGCCGAGCTGAGGAATTTTTTGAAGATGGCCGAGCCGGCAATGTCATTGCCGGAGGGCGGGGTTTGTTGATTCTGAGCCACGGAGTGCGGAATTGAAGGGTGAGAGGGGTCGGGCAATGCGCCCGAAATCTATGCTTAGATACTTGATTTCGGCGGGCAAGGTTGTTAAAATCTGGGCCTTAACCCAGCTGCTAAACCGGTTGCAAAAATATAGCAAGCTGCATATAAAATGTAAAAGCGACTGTTCGCTTCGGGTGGGCAGTTTTTTGCCGTCCGCCCGTGCCCATCCTAAAGCACAATGCCCTGCTTCAGCAAAGAAGCAGGGCACGGTAAAAGTTACGGACGTTGCCGCTTAGTCTTTCTCGAACACCTTCACGACGAACACGTAGTCCTGCAGCTTCTTGAGCTGCTGGGGGCGGGGCGTGCCGGCCAGCTGGCCGTAGCGGGGCAGGTGGTAGGGCGCGGTACCGGCCGTTTTGGCGGCGGCCAGCGAATCGACCAGCCGCACCAGGTACGATGACTTGGTGGCGAAGGCCGCACTTTGCAGGTCGTTCTGGCGGCCGCTCACCACGCCAATCAGGTTGCCGCGCTCGTCGAGCAGCGGGCCGCCCGAGTTGCCCGGGTTCACCGGAATACTCACCTGGTAGAAGGCGGTGTCGCCCTCGAAACCCGAGCGGGCGCTCAGGGCCCCTTCGCCGTACACCACGTCTTCGCGCGGGTAGCCGAGGGTGAACACCCGCTCGCCCAAATCAGCCTGGCCCGATTTGAAGGCATAAGGCAGGCGGCCGAAGCCGGCAAATTTCTTATCGGTGATGCGCAGAATGGCCAGGTCGTGCTTTACGTCGGAGTACACGGTTTCGGCGTGGAAGCGCTGGCGGTCGCGGCCCTCAATCAGCAGTGAGTCGGCTCCCTGAATGACGTGGAAGCTCGTGACGAGGTAGCCCTCCGAAGTGAGCGCGAAGCCCGTGCCGCTGAACTTACCGGTGTTGACGGGCGCCGGCAGCACGGCCTGCCCGTTGATGCGCTTGATGGTGCGGGAAATGGCCCGCTGGCTTTGCTTGAGGCTGTTAATCTCGCGGCGCATCACGTTGTAGCCATACAGCGCCGGCCGCGTTTGGGCCGTTTTCCACAAATCCAGGCCCAGCAGGGTGGTGAACACGGCCATCACGGCCACCGAGGCAGCGACGCCCACCGTGGCGCGGTGCCCGCTCCAGAACTCGCGCAGGCGGCGCTCGGTGCGCGAGATGCGCAACAGGGGGTTCACTGAGTGGGTGAGTTTTACTTCCGGCTGCGTCAGGGCCTCGGGGGTTTCGGCGGCCAGCATGGCGGCGTGAATGCCGCGCAGCTGCTGGCGGGCCTGCTGGCGCCGGCCGTGGGCGCGCAGCGTATCGGTCAGCTCGGTGAAGTCGGCGAAGCGCAGGGCCAGGGCGGGGTCGGCGTTCAGGCGCGCTTCGAGGTCGGCGCGGGCCGGGGCGGCCAGCTCGCCGTGGGCGTAAGCTTCAAATAAGGCGTAATAATCTGCTTCAGTCATCATGGCATTTGCCGCCGGGTGGGTGCGCGGCGGCGGTAAGCAAAGGCGAGGCCGGGGCGAAAGCCGGCGGGGATAAGTTAAATAGGTTCTTCTTTGTAATGGGCGAAAAACAACTTTTTGAGGCGCACGAGGCACTTGTATTTCTGGTTTTTGGCATTGTCGGCGTTGGTGTAGCCGAATTCTGCCGTCAGGTCCTGCATCGACTTATCGAGCAGGTAGAAGCCTTCCAAAAGCGAGCGGCAGGGCTCGCCGAGGCTGGCCAGCGCCTCGCTCATGGTGGCGAAGCGGCGGTCCTGCTCTTCGGCCGCCAGCAGGTCGTCCTCCGCCCCGGTGCTCAGGTACGGGCCGTGCTCCTCGTCGTCGAGCAGGCGCACGCCGAAGCGGCTCCTGCTAGTCAGGCGTTTCAGCCAGAGGCGGCGGCACACGGCGTAGAGGTAGGTTTTAATCTGGCAGCTGAGCTCGAGCGAGCCGTCGCGCACCTTTTCATAAAACACCATCACGCCCTCCTGGTACACATCCTGGGCATCGTCTTCGGAGCCGCTGTTTTGCAGCACGAAGTGCGACACCATGGGCCAGTGCAGCCGGTAGAGGTGGGCCAGCGCCCGCTCATCGCCACCGCGCATGGCAGCAATCAGCGCATCGTCGGTTGGAGTCAACGGGGAGGGGGAAATAGGGGAATAATCCCTGCTCATTCACTTTGGCGGTTAATACAATCGGGGGCCACAAGTAACCCGTCGAAAAAATATTTTTATTCATGCAGGTTACCTTTTGCCAATAGCCGCATAAAGGGCGTTTTTAAGTTAACCCACTTTCAAAATTACCCTCAAAATGAACAACCTGTTCAAAGTTGCTGCTCTGGGCCTGGCCCTGACCGCTGGTCTGTCGTCGTGCGAGTCGAAAAAGACCGAAGAAACCACCGTGGAGACCCCTGCTACCACCGAAACCACCACCACCAGCACCGATACCACCGCAATGGCTCCTGCTGCTGATGGCGCAATGGCTCCTGCTGCTACCACCACCACCACCACCACCGAGGAGAAGAAGTAATTGGCCGCCGGCCTTCGTGGCCGGCTCCAATTTTTCACTCATCGCCGACAGCCCGGATTTTCCGCAAGGAAAGTCCGGGCTGTTTTGCGTTTTGGAAATCAGTCGGAAGCCCCTCCCCTACTCCACCAGTGCCAGCAAATCGGCGGCAATGCCGGGCCAGGGCTGGTGCAGGTCGAGCGTGACGACGCGCACCGGGTGGCCGCCCAGTGTGTAGCGCAGGTCGACGGCCTGGGTGGCGGCCGGGTACAGCAAAATGCCTTCCAGGGCCTGCCCTGGGGCGGGGCGCAGGTTTTGCAGGTAGGCGTAGAGCTGGTAGAGGTGCGGGGCGATGAGGCGCGGCTGGTCGTAGCGCGAGCGCAGGGCGGCGGCGTAGTATTTGGTATCGAGAATGATTTTGCGCTCGGGGGCTTCGAGGGTGGTGTCGGTGAGCATGGTGGGCAGCAGGGCCAGGGCCTCGGGGGCGGCGGCCTGGGCCTGCCAGGCAATGGTTTCGGCAAACACGCGGTAGCGGCGCTGCTCGCGGCGGTAGAAGTTGCGCACAAACTGCTCGAAGAGGCGTGCCATCAGGGCCTCGTCGCGGCGGAAATCGGCGAAGCGGCCCCGGCCGTTGGCGGCGGGCTCGGGCAGGGCCACCTGCCACACCAGCTCGCACACGTGGGCCAGAAACTGGTCGGCGCTGGCGGGCCGCTGCCGCCGCAGCTCCCGAAATGTGGTGGCGCTGGGCGCGTC
>JALYUI010000040.1 GCA_030853845.1 Bacteroidota bacterium
TGGCTTGGGGGCCTTCTTTTCCGGCTTATCGCTGGCAGCAGCGGGTTTCGCCACGGGCTTGGCTACAATGGCGGCTTTGGGCGCTAGGTAAAGGAACATGCGCTTGCCTTCGAGCTTGGGCAGCTGCTCAACTTTGGCGAGGTCCTCAAGGGCCTGAGCAAACTTGAGCAACAGGATTTCGCCCCGCTCCTTGAACACGATGCTACGACCAACGAAGTGCACGTAGCTCTTGATTTTCGCGCCTTCACGCAGAAACTCTTGGGCGTGCTTCACTTTGAAGGCGAAGTCGTGCTCGTCGGTGTTGGGACCGAAGCGAATTTCCTTGAGCACGACCTTGGTCTGCTTGGCTTTCAGCTCACGGGTTTTCTTCTTCTGCTCGTACTTAAATTTCGAGTAGTCGATGACGCGGCAGACGGGCGGGGTGGCGGTAGGCGAAATCTCAACGAGGTCGAGATTTTGCTCCTGGGCCATCTTCCGGGCCTGGTCGGTCGGATAGACACCTTGCTCCACGTTGTCGCCAACAAGGCGTACTTCGCGAGCGGTGATTTTCTGGTTGATTTTGAACGGCTCTTCCACCTGCTGGCGGGGCACGTACCGACGGTTCGGGGCTGCTATGGTTTGGTCCTCCTGCGAAAAAAGTGGCGGGGAATGAGATTCTGGGCGGTTTAGGGCGGGTAAGCCCTGGCAATCAGGGGGCAAATATCGGCATTTTTAATCGGAAAGACAAGCCGGGGCGGAAAGGAATTAAGAAAGCACTGAAAATGAAGCTCGTGAATTAAAGGAGAACGTTATGCTGAGCTTGCCGAAGCATGATGTTCATAAGATAAAGCGCAACCTACATCGCCTCTACCATCTGGCTTTGTACACTCTTCACGAAGTCCTCCAGCGGCATCGAGCCGAGGTCGCCTTCGCCGTGCTTGCGCACGGAGATGATGTTGTCCTGGGCCTCCTTCTCCCCGACTACCAGCAGATAAGGGATTTTCCCGATTTCGGCGTCGCGAATTTTGCGGCCGATGCGCTCGTCGCGGCCATCCACGGTGCCGCGCAGGTCGTGCTGTTCGAGTTGGGTCTTCACTTCGTAGGCGTAGTCGCTGTATTTGTCGGATATGGGCAACACGATAAACTGCTCGGGCGTGAGCCAAAGCGGGAAGTTGCCACCGCAGTGCTCGATGAGCACGGCCACAAAGCGTTCGAGCGAGCCAAACGGGGCGCGGTGAATCATAACCGGGCGTTGTTTAGAGTTGTCGGCGGCGGTGTATTCGAGGTCGAAGCGCTCGGGCAGGTTGTAGTCGACCTGAATGGTACCGAGCTGCCAGCGCCGGCCGATGGCGTCGCGCACCATAAAGTCGAGCTTGGGGCCGTAGAAGGCGGCTTCGCCGTACTCGGTCACGGTATTCAGGCCCTTTTCAAGGGCCGCTTCCTGGATGGCGCTTTCGGCCTTTTCCCAGTTTTCGTCGGAGCCGATGTACTTGGTTTTGTTCTCGGGGTCGCGCAGTGAAATCTGGGCGGTAAAGTCAGGAAAATCAAGGGCCTTGAGCACGTAGAGCACGATGTCAATCACCTTCATGAACTCCTCTTTCACCTGGTCGGGGCGGCAGAAAATGTGCGCATCGTCCTGCGTGAAGCCGCGCACCCGGGTGAGGCCGTGCAGCTCGCCCGACTGCTCGTAGCGGTACACGGTACCGAATTCGGCGAGGCGCACGGGCAGGTCGCGGTAGCTGCGGGGCTCGGTTTTATAAATTTCGCAGTGATGCGGGCAGTTCATCGGCTTGAGGAAGAATTCCTCGCCGGGGTTGGGCGTTTTAATGGGCTGGAAAGAGTCCGCGCCGTACTTTTCGTAGTGGCCGCTGGTCACATAGAGTTCCTTGGAGCCGATGTGGGGCGTCACGACGGGCTGATAGCCGGCCTTCACCTGGGCCTTGCGCAGGAACTGTTCGAGGCGCTCGCGCAATGCCGTGCCTTTGGGCAGCCACAGGGGCAGCCCCGCTCCTACCTTCTCGGAGAAGGCAAACAGCTTCAGCTCTTTGCCCAGTTTGCGGTGGTCGCGACGCTTGGCTTCTTCGAGTCGTTCGAGGTACTCGGCGAGGTCCTTGGCTTTGGGGAAGGTGATGCCGTAGAGGCGGGTGAGCTGCTTGTTTTTTTCGTCGCCACGCCAGTAGGCCCCGGCCACGTTCATGAGCTTGGCGGCTTTGATGGTGCCGGTGTCGGGGATGTGCGGGCCGCGGCAGAGGTCGGTGAAGCCACCTTGGGTATAGAAGGTGATGTTGCCGTCTTCCAGGTTTTCGAGCAGCTCAAGCTTGTAGGGGTCCTGCTTATCGGTGAAGTAAGCAATGGCGTCGGCTTTCGATACGTCCCTGCGCTCGTAGCGGCTCTTGGTTTTGGCCAGCTCCAGCATTTTCTTCTCGATTTCGGGGAAGTCTTCACTGCTGATGCTGCGGCCTTCGCCGAGGTCGACATCGTAGTAGAAGCCATTTTCGATGGCTGGGCCAATGGCCAGCTTCACGCCGGGATACAAGGCTTCAAGCGCCTCGGCCATGAGGTGAGCCGAGGAGTGCCAGTAAGTGGATTTACCGGCGGTGTCGTTCCAGGTGAGAATGGCCACGTTGGCGTTGTCGGGCAGGGCGCGGTGCAGGTCGCGCACGTCACCATTCACGGTTACGGCGAGGGCATTGCGGGCGAGGCCTTCGGAGATGCTGGCGGCGACGTCGTAGCCGGTTGCGCCGTCGGGCAGCTGGCGAACGGAACCGTCGGGAAGAGTGATGTTGAGCATAGAAAACGGGCCTGCGGATGGCGCAAAGCCGCCGCAAGTTAGCACCTACACCGCGAGAGCGCATCTAATGCCCGCTGCCAAAAGCCGACCGGAAGCGCCGGATGCCCTTCCGCCGGGCCGGCTATTGGGGCAGGGCCGGCTTCAGCAGGTTCACCGGAGCCAGCGGTTCGAGGCCGAGGTTGCGGGCTGGGCGGCGCAATAACGGCCGCGAGCTGCGGCGCAGACTGTCGGGGAGTGTAGCATCGTTCAGCTTCCACGTTTTGAACGTCCAATGGGGGTTGCCAGGGTTTTCGGCCACCAGCAACCGGTATTGGGCCAGGGCTTCGGGCAGGCGGTTTTGCGCCTCGTAGGCTTCGGCCAGCAGGGCGCGGGCATCGGGCAGGCGCGGGTTGCGGCGCAGGGCGCGGGTGAAGTGGGCAATGGCTGCGGCCGGCTGGCGGGTTTTAGCCGCCGCCAGGCCCAGGCGGTAGTCGGCCCGGTATACGGTGGAATCCAGAGTCAGGGCGCGGCGGTAGTACCAGAGGGCGCTGTCGGGGCGGCCTTGCAACTCAAGCTGGCGGCCGTAGTCGTAACGCAACAGGCCCGAGGCAGTATCGAGCCGGATGCCCAGCGCAGCATAGCGAGCGGCTTCGGCCGGAATGCGCCAGGCATTTAGCAAAAAAGCTAACTGATGCAGGATTTCGGGCTCGCGAGGGTCGCGAATCAGGGCATCCTGCAGGTATTGCACGGCGGAGCTGGTATCGGCCGAAGCGGCGTAGGCCAGCCCTTTATAAAAAAGCGCGGCGGGCTGGTTGGGGTCGAGGCGCAGGGTGCGGTCAAGGTTGTCGAGGGCGGCGGGGTAATCGTGGTTCGCCAGGTAAGTCTCGCCCACCAGCAGCGGCAGTTCGGGGCCGCTGAAGCCGTGCCCGGAGGCTTGCCGGGCGGCCGCCAGGGCTTCGGGCAACTGGCCCAGAGCGCGATGGGCTCGGGCCTGCAAAAAGTACAGCTTGCCGTCAGCATCATCGATGCTCAGCGCCCGGATAACATCATCGAGAGCAGCGCGGGGCTGGCCGGCGGCCAGGCGCAGGGTAGCGCGGCGGGCCAGCAGGGCCGTATTGCGGGGTTCGCGCTGAATGGCCCCGTTAAGCTCGTCGGCCTGCACCCGGGGTCCGCTCTGCACGGTAGCCAGGTCGATAAGCGTGTCCGGCTTATCCGTCGGAGCTGTTTCACAGGCCGTCAGCACGGTCAGCAGCAAAATCAGCAGTCGATAGTACATAGCTGGCAGGTGGAATTATACCCTCAAAAGTACGCGCCAGCCGCAAGCGCTGTTCAACCCGGGGAAAAGGCGTTTTATTTCAAGGGGCAATACCGGTCATTCAACTAATCAGGGTTAATTTTACGAAACCTATCTGGCGGCAACCTTTCCGCTGAAATTATTCCCGTACCAGCATGCAAACACCGTTATTCTCCGCGCTTCGGCACGGCCTGAGCGCGGCCGCCATCGGCCTGTTTTTCTCAGGCAGCTTCTTGTTAGCCACCCGGCACGAGCACCCTGGCCCCAATGGGCTGATGGCTACTATTTCAGCCCTGGATAATGACCAGGATGAAGACGAAAATGACGGCGACCGGGTGCGGCCCGACCGGCCCGACCTGGCCCTGGCTCAGGATATTGAGCTAACCCGTGACCCCAGCACCGGCACCGTGCCCCGCGAGCGCCTGCTGGCCGCCGCCCGCTACAATACAATGATGCTGGCCCGCCCGGCGGCCGGCACGCTGGCCAACGGCACCTGGACGGAACGCGGCCCCTCGAATGTGGGCGGCCGCATTCTGGCCCTGCTCCTCGACCCATCTGATGCCAGCGGCAACACCCTCTGGGCCGGCTCGGCCGGCGGAGGCCTGTGGAAGGGTACCAACGCTGCCACTGGCCCGGTGCAGTGGACCAACGTGAACTCCCAGCTGAATAACCTGGCCATTGGCAGTCTGGCCGCCTCGCCGGGCAACCCGCTGGTGATGTACTGTGGCACGGGCGAGGGCTACTTTAACTCTGATGCCATTCAGGGCGCGGGCATCTGGAAAACCATAAATGGCGGCCAGACCTGGAACCAGCTCCCGAGCACGGCCAACGCCAACTTTTACCAGGTGCAGAAGGTGCTAGTGCATCCGGTTACACACGATGTGTACGCAGCCACCCGCACCGGCCTGTATCGCAGCACCGATGCCGGGGCCACCTGGACGGTGGTACTCGGCACTACGGTGGCCCCGGCCACGCTTACGCCGCGGGTAGCCGACCTGGAAATCGGGGCCGACAACACGCTCTATGCCTCGATGGGCATCTTCAGCACCGATGGCATCTACCGTTCCAGCACCGGCAATGCCGGCTCCTGGACCAAACTCAATACCTTGGCGGGCTCGGGCCTGCCCACCTCCAACTACCAGCGCATCGAGCTGGTTACGGCTCCTTCCGATGCCAACCGGATTTATGCCCTGTTTCAGTCGGCGGCCTCGGGCACCCCCCTGCTGGGCATTTACCGCTCGCTCGACAAGGGCGCTACCTGGACGCTGCTGGCCCGGCCGGGGGGGAGCACCACCGACTTCACCAACGGCCAGGGCTGGTACGACCTGATGGCCGGTGTTTCACCCACTGACCCCAATATTCTTTACGTGGGCGGGGTCGATATCTGGATGACGAGCAACGGCGGCGAAACCGACCCAACCCAGGTGCTGTGGAGTCACAAAACTTTCTGGAACATTGCCACTACCTCTCCCCGATTCGTGCACGCCGACCAGCACGCCCTGGTATTCGTTACGCCAACTGCCGGCCAGGCTAATCGGGCCTATTTTGGCTGCGATGGCGGGGTTTTC
>JALYUI010000070.1 GCA_030853845.1 Bacteroidota bacterium
ACCCTGGACCCGGTTACCGGGCTGCGGTACGAGCAGTTGGGCGACCTGAGCCGGCCCGTTTTCGCGTACGCCAAGTACACGTTGCTGACGGACTACTTCTACCGCCCGCGCCAGGAAGTGACCATCCAGTTTGTAACGGGTGGGACGAATAGCCAATCCAGCATTGGGTACGGCTACAATAGCCAGGGGTGGCTGGCCGCGAAGACGCTGCAAGGCAGCGACAACGTCGTGACCCGAACCCGTTACAAGTACTTAAGCGATTATGCGTTTCCGACGTCTGGGGCAACCGGCGAGCTGCTGGCCATGAGCACCCGGGTAGGGGAGGGCATCAGCGCGGACCCCGTTGAAACCATCTCAGAAATCCGACCGGCCGGTAGTAGTGGGCACGTTGCCTACGCGGGAGCGACCCTGCAGGCCTTTGCTACGAGCACCGTACCGGATGCAAACGGCCAACCCGTTACGCGGTCGTACCCGTACCAGCTGCGGCGCTGGCAGCCCGCGCAGCCCGTGGCCAGTTACGACTCCGTGCGGGTCGTGAACAACGCGCTCTATTTTCCATTGACGATGCGCCTGGCCTCAACCGTACTGGGCGTGGACGCAAACCTGAGCCCGCTCTCCGTGCGCGCCGAAGCGGGTCGGCAAGTAGTGGGGAAGCATCTGGGCTACGGGGGACTGGTACCGGTGCTACAGGTTGCCAACGCGCAGGCCAGCGAGGTGATTTTCTCGGATTTTGAAGCGGCGGACAAGCCTTACTGCTTTGTGCCCGCGAATGGCAGCGCCATGCCGTCCTGGTCGCCTGACGCGGCCCACACCGGAAATCAGGGATGCGTGCTGCCTGCGGGCAGTGGCCAGACAACGAAGCTGCCGACTTCCACGGCCCCGCAATACTGGCTGGTATTCTGGGCGCGGAGTACGGCCGCCGCCAGCGGTGATGTGACCGTTCAGCCGGCGACAACTCCCGCCATCGCGATTCCTTTTACCTGCAATAGCCAATGGCAGCGCTACGAAATGTTATTGCCACTAGGCAATCTGGCGAGCCGGTCAGATTATCAACTGGCCATTACCGCTAATGCGGGCAACAGTGTAGCGCTGCTAATCGATGACATCCTGCTCCTGCCCACAGAGGCAGCAGCGGCCAGCACGACCTACAGCCTGGCAACGGGTAAAACCTCCGAAACGGATGCGCGCGGCCGCACTACTTATTATGAATATGCTCCTACGGGCGACCTGGCCCGGGTTCGGGACCATAATCAGGCCATTGAGCACCAGTACCAGAAAGTAATGCCGGGCCTGACGATACAGTCGGGGATTTCCTTCTCGACTGCTGGTCTCATGCAGGAAAATAAGGCCATTAATTTTAGTGCCCTTGCCACGCTGAGCGGACCCCTAGAGTATAAATGGGACTTTGGCGATAATACGACCACTGCTTATGCTACTTACTCAGCCAGCCCACAGGCCCAACATTCCTATCTGATGACGGGACAAAGAACTGATTACCCGGTTCGTTTAACGGTGCGCAGCCAAGGCGCAGAGTATCAGTATACGCAGAATGTAAGCGTTGCTCCTACGCCACTGGTGCTGACGACGTGTACCGGCGGCGTCGTGAGTATCAATGATTGTAACCACCATAATGGGACCGTGAACCAGGGATGTAATCCCAATACGGCGGACCAGAGCGCAACGACGACTTTTCAGGTTTTCACCAACTTAAGCGGTGTTACCTACCAATGGGAATTCTACGATGACACCAGAGCCTATAGCCCAGGTTGGGAAGCGCTTACCGCGAACTCGAACCTCGTTATCGCGGGCGCTCCCACTTCGGCAGCCATCACTGTTGACCGCGCCTGTCCATTCACATTCCGGTGCCGGGTCATCAAAAGCCCTCAAGAGGAAGTGTCCGAGCCCTTTGCCATCAACCACTATAGGGCAGACCTGAGCTGCCCATAACCCAACTGGATTATTCCACTTATAACCAGTTGTTTATACCGATTGCATTCAGGCCACTGCCACTCTTTCCTTTGAACCGTATGCGTACGTCTACTTCTTTTCGTTTTTTATTCAGTTGGCTGGTGGTGCTGGTATTCAGCCACGGGCAATGCCTGGTAGTGCAGGCGCAGCCCAGCAAGGCGCGGGCCGCAGAGGTTGCGCGTCCGGCAGGCACCGGACAGGTGGGCCTAACCGGGCCGGGGCAGGGGTGCCCCAATACAAACATTGATTTCATCGCATCCGGGTCCTTTACCTCCTGGAGCTGGGAGTCGGTGGCAGATGCTGGCAATGCCACCCCCGACAATGGCACCTTTGTCAGTGGGGTAAGAGGCCTAAGTGGGAACGGGTATACGGCTACTTACCGTTTTTCCAGTCCAGGAACATATACCATCTCCGTTGATGTCGGCACCAGTAGTACGTCCAGGACGATTACCATCGTGGACACAACCCCGGGTGTCATTACGACCGACGGCACGACCAGCCAACTATCAGCTACCAGCGCGACCATCTGCCTGGGCAGTACCCTGAAGCTGGTGCCACCCGCGAATTCGGCCAACTGGGCCTGGAGCGGGGCCAACGTGGACACTAATTCCAGCACCGGGGTCGCCACGGTGCAGCCGGTGGCCGAAAATAACACCTATTCGCTCACCTACACTCCCGCCGGCACTTCGTGTCCGATTACCATCAGCTTCGTCGTAAATGCGGTATCGGGGGCGGGCCATGTGGAAGTGCTGGATAACGACCCTGCCAGCCCGAAGTGGCACTACGGAACGGGGGTGTTCACCTTTGTCGTGAAAAATCCGGACCCGTTGCGGGTGTACAGTTGGTACGCATCCGATAAGACGACCCTGCTCGCAACCGGGACTTCCTGGACCTGGACCACCTACGTCACGCAGAGTGGCAGCTATTACGTGTCGAGTTCGCTCTGCCAGGAATCGACCGCCATTCCGGTACTGATTCGGCATGTACAGCTCCAGGTTCAGACGAACGGGGTGCTGACGGTTCCAACCGGCCCCGTTCGCCTGGTGCCGGGCACGCCCCTAACCCTGCAAGCCAGCAGCCAATCGCCGGGGACGCTGACCTGGTTTTTTAATGGCTTGCAGATGACCAATCAAACTGGCAGTTCCCTGGTCGTGACCCAAGTGGGCCGCTATACTGTCCGCGTCCAGTATCCGGGCGGTTCCGGCTTGCAGGACGAGTCGCAGCCGGTAAACATTATCGGCGGGCTGGACAACCAATCGGCCAATGACCAGGCACTCACCTACGTGAGCGATACCCAGGTGCTGAAGGCGGGCGTGACACTGGCTGACCAGGTGGCCCAACTGGCAACCGCCGACCGGACGCAAACCATCACCTACCTGACGGGGTGGGGACAGCCGCTGCAACAAGTGGCCGTGCAGGCCAGTCCCTCGCAGCAGGACCTGGTGCAACATGTCGCTTACTCGGGCGACCCGGCTACTTCCCGCACCTATCTGCCGTTACCGAGTAGCAATCAGGGTAAAGTCCCCGGCCTCTACGAAACGGACCCGGTTGGCAAGCTCAATGCCTACTACAACTCCAATTTTGCGGAGAGCCAACCCTATGCCACTGCCACGGCCGAAGCCTCACCTTTAGGCCGACCGGTTAGTCAGGCCCCGGCGGGCAGTATCTGGGCCAGCCACCCCAACC